>NZ_JBMGUV010000138.1:0-314 GCF_049058285.1 Lysinibacillus sp. UGB7 | reverse complement strand
TAAGCTCTTTAGCGCCGATGGTAGTTGGGGGCTTCCCCCTGTGAGAGTAGGACGTCGCTAGGCATAATACCCAGGAGGATTAGCTCAGCTGGGAGAGCATCTGCCTTACAAGCAGAGGGTCGGCGGTTCGAGCCCGTCATCCTCCACCATATGCCGGTTTAGCTCAGCAGGTAGAGCAACTGACTTGTAATCAGTAGGTCGTGGGTTCGATTCCTATAGCCGGCACCATAGTTTTGAGCCATTAGCTCAGTTGGTAGAGCATCTGACTTTTAATCAGAGGGTCGAAGGTTCGAGTCCTTCATGGCTCACCATTT
>NZ_JBMGUV010000137.1:0-316 GCF_049058285.1 Lysinibacillus sp. UGB7 | reverse complement strand
AACATATGTCCGTGTCGGAACAAAATGGCATTATGCATGCTTATTTGTCGACCTTTTCAATCGTGAAATTATTGGCCGTAGTGCTGGTGCAAATAAGACAGCAGAGCTGGTTTATCAAGCGCTAGTAAGTATTAGAGGTAACTTGAACGACATTCAAATGTTTCATACAGGCCGAGGAAAAGAGTTTGATAAAAAGCTCATTTCAAAAGCCCTAGAAACATTCGGAATCCAGCGATTCCTGAGCATGAAGGGATGCCCTTATGATAACGCCGTGGCTGAGGCGATGTTTAAGGTATTTAAAACCGAATTCGCTAAC
>NZ_JBMGUV010000136.1:0-343 GCF_049058285.1 Lysinibacillus sp. UGB7 | reverse complement strand
TGGTTCCACTTATTCATAGCGATCGTGGTTATCAATATACTTCAAAACTTTTCAAACGTATGATAGATGATGCCGAGATGGTACATAGTATGTCTAGAGTGGGACGTTGTATCGATAACGGACCAATCGAGGCTTTTTGGGGTACGCTCAAATGCGAAAAATACTATTTAAATAAATATGATACATATGAAGCGCTAAAAAAGCAATTTTAGGATACATTTCGTTTTATAATTCAGAGCGCTATCAAGAAAAATTAAACGGCTTGAGCCCCTTGGAATTCAGGTCTCAAGCCGCGTAAAGCATTTTTATTATTTCCACTGTCTACTTGACAGGGAGCAGTTCA
>NZ_JBMGUV010000135.1:0-318 GCF_049058285.1 Lysinibacillus sp. UGB7 | reverse complement strand
AGTACCTATTATTACTGGATCAATAACTTAAACCGACCTGATAAGTATGCCGAAATGAAATCGTTGATTTCTTCTATTTATCATGAACACAAAGGTCGATATGGTTATCGGAGAATCACGCTAGAATTACGTAATTATGGCTATTTGATCAATCATAAAACTGTACATCGTCTTATGCAAAAACTGGGTTTGAAATCACTTGTCCGTATTAGAAAGTATCGCTCATACAAAGGAAACGTCGGGAAGATTGCGCCAAATATTTTAAAACGTAATTTCGTGGCAGTAAAACCTAACGAAAAATGGGTAACAGATGTGACA
>NZ_JBMGUV010000134.1:0-319 GCF_049058285.1 Lysinibacillus sp. UGB7 | reverse complement strand
TATTTAAAGAATAATTTATATTTTTATGAGTGTTAGTGGTGAGGGATATCCCTCACCACTAACACTCATTTTTAGAAACACCAAAAAGACCTGACGATTTTTATTTTTTTCGAAAGGTCATTATGATATAGTCCTATGTAGGTATTACGATTTCTGAGCTGGTAGTGCGGACTCATAATCGTAAAGAATGCCACGCGTCAGTAACTGAAATGTCACTTTTAGAAACTTATTGATGCAGGCGATGATCGCAACCTTATGAGGCTTCCTCAGAGGTTGCTTTTTTAATTTGTAGTAATAGTCCACAAAATGATTCGGTTTT
>NZ_JBMGUV010000133.1:0-319 GCF_049058285.1 Lysinibacillus sp. UGB7 | reverse complement strand
CGTCACATCTGTTACCCATTTTTCGTTAGGTTTTACTGCCACGAAATTACGTTTTAAAATATTTGGCGCAATCTTCCCGACGTTTCCTTTGTATGAGCGATACTTTCTCATACGGACAAGTAGATTTCAAACCCAGTTTTTGCATAAGACGATGTACAGTTTTATGATTGATCAAATAGCCAAAATTACGTAATTCTAACGTGATTCTCCGATAACCATATCGACCTTTGTGTTCATGATAAATAGAAGAAATCAACGATTTCATTTCGGCATACTTATCAGGTCGGTTTAAGTTATTGATCCAGTAATAATAGGTACA
>NZ_JBMGUV010000132.1:0-320 GCF_049058285.1 Lysinibacillus sp. UGB7 | reverse complement strand
CTACAAAACAATTTATTTTTTTCATGTAAATAAAAATGTTTTCTTTTGAAAAGACAATTGCTATAATGAGTAGCAGAGTG
Organism: Lysinibacillus sp. UGB7; assembly: GCF_049058285.1. Taxonomy (NCBI): domain Bacteria; kingdom Bacillati; phylum Bacillota; class Bacilli; order Caryophanales; family Bacillaceae; genus Lysinibacillus; species Lysinibacillus sp. UGB7. Next base: position 240 of record NZ_JBMGUV010000132.1, on the reverse strand, counting down.
ATAAATTCTCTTACATAACAAAAATATCTTTAAAAAGTAATAATTTCTTTTTTTTATAAAAAAGTGTTGCACAATGAAGGAAAACGTTATACAATAATTCTTGTCTTGAAGGACAGGTAAACAACTTCAAAACAACTAAGAACTTTAAGATATAAGTAATACATAATATGTTAAAGATTAATTATAGTCTAGTGATGATGGCAAAGAGGTCACACCCGTTCCCATACCGAACACGGAAGT
>NZ_JBMGUV010000131.1:0-329 GCF_049058285.1 Lysinibacillus sp. UGB7 | reverse complement strand
TGGACAAAATAGCCTACACTGCTTTAGATCCGAATTGGGGATGGGTGGTAAGTGCAAGTAGCAATATGAAGTCATTTAATCATGGAATTAACTTAATCCAACAGACAATCATGATTACACTTGGCATGAGTATTTTGATCGGAATAATAGTTATATTTTTATTTTCCAGACATTTAGCAATTCCAGTTCAACTCATCACTGAAAGTGTGCAAAAGATTGCTAAACAAGATTTATCTTTTAACGATATTAAAGTTAAAAATAAAGATGAGTTGGGTGATTTAGCTAGTGGAATAAATAGGATGACTACAAGTTTAAGAGAAATTATTCAG
>NZ_JBMGUV010000130.1:0-329 GCF_049058285.1 Lysinibacillus sp. UGB7 | reverse complement strand
AGGACAAAATAGCCTACACTGCTTTAGATCCGAACTGGGGATGGGTGGTAAGTGCAAGTAGCTATATGAAGTCATTTAATCATGGAATTAACTTAATCCAACATATGATTATGATTACACTTGGCATGAGTATTTTGATCGGAATAATAATTATATTTTTATTTTCCAGACATTTGGCAATTCCAGTTCAACTCATCACTGAAAGTGTGCAAAAGATTGCTAAACAAGATTTATCTTTTAACTATATTAAAGTTAAAAATAAAGATGAGTTGGGTGATTTAGCTAGTGGAATAAATAGGATGACTGCAAGTTTAAGAGATATTATTCAA
>NZ_JBMGUV010000129.1:0-395 GCF_049058285.1 Lysinibacillus sp. UGB7 | reverse complement strand
CTGCCTGGACTATGATTTTCTATGGAGTATTAGTAGGTATTGCCCTAATCGGATGGTTTGCACCTAGGAATCAGTCAAAACCAAATGAGTAAAAGTTATAAATTAAAGCTCAACGATTGATTTAAGATCTACACAGATAGATTTCCCGATTTCTCTATAACTTCCTTTGCCGTTTAAATAGCGTAAAACAGCTTCTAATTTTTCCTCAGCAGTAAATTTACCCATAGAAAAACTGCACCTCCAATTGTGGTATGCTCCCCATTTGATAAACAGATTTTTTTAAAAAAATCTGTTTATCAAATGGGGAGATTTTTTTATGAGAACGTGTAGTTTTTCAAAAGAAGAAAAATTAGAGATTTTAAAATTTTATCATACTGGCCAATTTACTCTTAATA
>NZ_JBMGUV010000128.1:0-402 GCF_049058285.1 Lysinibacillus sp. UGB7 | reverse complement strand
TCGCTTGATATCAGCGAGCTTAATTAATGCTTGTACAGCGAATTCTTCCCTTAGTTCATACACTACTTGCGCTTTGTCTTTTGATGTAATACTTCCTTTTCTTGAACTAAGGCATTCAACTTTTTTAGATAGGCATTCTCCATACGTAAATAGTCTATTTCGGCTTGTAAAGCTTCTACAGTTCCTTCAGATGGCACTTGTTTTTTTGTTGTTCGTTTATGGTTTTTATTCATCGATGTACGCCCCTTTGATTTTGGTTCTAGGGCTATCATTCCACCTGTTTCATAAAGTTTTCGCCATTTACGAATATTCCCTGCAGAAGGGATATTGAAAATAATAGCCGCTTCACGAGAAGACGCCCCATGTTCGTTCATATAATTGAGTACGTCTAGTTTAAACTGT
>NZ_JBMGUV010000127.1:0-405 GCF_049058285.1 Lysinibacillus sp. UGB7 | reverse complement strand
ATGCTCATTTCATAAAGTTTAGGCAAAACCTTTGTAGCGATACTACGCATAGCGACCATCTCACTAATTTCTATTTGCTTCTCTTCCCAAATGAAATTTCTTAATTGATAGGCAATCAATTGACTAATTAAATAAACGAGAATGGTGCCATATATGTGACAGAGCCACCTTTCTTTCTTCATCACTTTGAAATGGTCGATTGCCAAATAAGACTTCCATACTTTAAAATGCAACTCGACTTGCCATCGTAAGCGATATAGTTCGACGATTTGATTAGCAGAAATCGAGTCAGGTAGATTGGACATATAAATCGTAATGCCTGCTAAATCACGTACCACCTGTTTGGGTACCTTTCCCGATTTGACGGCACGTCGATCAATTTTTTGAATCTGCTGTTTTTTTCGT
>NZ_JBMGUV010000126.1:0-406 GCF_049058285.1 Lysinibacillus sp. UGB7 | reverse complement strand
GCGAAAAAAACAGCAGATTCAAAAAATTAATCGACGTGCCGTCAAATCGGGAAAGGTACCCAAACAGGTGGTACGTGATTTAGCAGGCATTACAATTTATATGTCCAATCTACCTGACTCGATTTCTGCTCGTCAAATCGTCGAACTATATCGCTTACGATGGCAAGTCGAGTTACATTTTAAAGTATGGAAGTCTTATTTGGCAATCGACCATTTCAAAGTGATGAAGAAAGAAAGGTGGCTCTGTCACATATATGGCACCATTCTCGTTTATTTAATTAGTCAATCGATTGCCTATCAATTAAGAAATTTCATTTGGGAAGAGAAGCAAATAGAAATTAGTGAGATGGTCGCTATGCGTAGTATCGCTACAAAGGTTTTGCCTAAACTTTATGAAATGAGCATA
>NZ_JBMGUV010000125.1:0-412 GCF_049058285.1 Lysinibacillus sp. UGB7 | reverse complement strand
AATGTGTTGATGATATTTAATGGATGTGTACTGGAATCCTTGATCTGAATGAAGGATGCTTTGATACACATTTCTTTTGCTCGTCAACTCATCTAACGTATCTAATACAAGCTGTAAATCATTTCGTTTGCTGATTTTCCAAGCAACGATTTCGTTGTTGTATAAATCTTGCACGGCAGATAAGTAGAGAAATCCATTTTTCGTCGGTAAAAATGTGATATCAGTGACAAATACTTCGTTCGCTGCACGCTCTGAAAACTGACGGTCCACGACATTGTTAAATATACGAGAAACACGATTTTTCCACACACGGCACTTCTTTCGGATGATGGAATGGACGCCTAATTCGCACATTAGTCGATATACTTTTTTATGGTTCACCATGAATCCACGGTCGCGTAAAGCGATTTTT
>NZ_JBMGUV010000124.1:0-412 GCF_049058285.1 Lysinibacillus sp. UGB7 | reverse complement strand
GATGTGTTAATGATATTTAATGGATGTGTATTGGAATCCTTGATCTGAATGAAGGATGCTTCGATACACATTTCGTTTGCTCGTCAACTCATCTAACGTATCTAATACAAGCTGTAAATCATTTCGTTTGCTGATTTTCCAAGCAACGATTTCGTTGTTGTATAAATCTTGCATGGCAGATAAGTAGAGAAATCCATTTTTCGTCGGTAAAAATGTGATATCTGTGACGAATACTTCGTTCGCTGCACGCTCTGAAAACTGACGGTCCACGACATTGTTAAATACACGAGAAACACGATTTTTCCACACACGACACTTCTTTCGGATGATGGAATGGATGCCTAATTCGCACATTAGTCGATATACTTTTTTATGGTTCACCATGAATCCACGGTCGCGTAAAGCGATTTTC
>NZ_JBMGUV010000123.1:0-482 GCF_049058285.1 Lysinibacillus sp. UGB7 | reverse complement strand
TAAAGTCATAGGGGCATAGTTCAACGGTAGAATAGAGGTCTCCAAAACCTTTGGTGTGGGTTCGATTCCTACTGCCCCTGCCAAATAATTTCATGGCGGTTGTGGCGAAGTGGTTAACGCACCTGATTGTGGTTCAGGCATTCGTGGGTTCGATTCCCATCAGTCGCCCCATTTTTGAATATAATCAAGCAGTAAGTAAGGCAATGGATTTGGATTCATAGGCTCGAGTTCTACAAAGTCCATCATTTATATATTATTACGGAGGTATACCCAAGTCTGGCTGAAGGGATCGGTCTTGAAAACCGACAGGCGGGTAACACCGCGCGGGGGTTCGAATCCCTCTACCTCCTCCAGTTTATGTTCCATAAAAGGTGTTCAAAAGCCTCAATGTTATCGCTTGTTGAAGGTTGAGATTTACGTCGGAGTAAAGAAGCGTGAAAAACGTCATCTTACTTTAAGCGTATATAATTATTATTTTTAAC
>NZ_JBMGUV010000122.1:0-485 GCF_049058285.1 Lysinibacillus sp. UGB7 | reverse complement strand
TCCAGTAGTAGGTCTGGATGTCGCAAAAGGTGAAAGTCAGGTTCAAATGTTCTTGGATAAAAAAATGCCCTATAAAAGCAGTGTGAAGATTGAACATACGGTGGAAGGACTTGAAGAGTTACACTCTTATTTACTAGATTTAGAGCGTCAAACAGGGTTAAAACCACCTGTTGTATTGGAATCAACAGGTCACTATCATGCCCCAGTTGTGCAATTTTTAGAAGCTATGGAATATATTGTCATTATCGTCAATCCGCTCGTTTCATACCGAACGAAAAGCTCTAGTTTACGAAAAACTAAAACAGATGCAATTGATGCCTATCACTTAGGTGAACTGTATTACAAAGAGGATTTAGAGCCTCAGAAAAAGCGTGGTATTCAGCTTTTAAACCTTCGGCATCTGACAAGGCAACACGAAAATATGACGGGAATTATGGTTCAAACAAAGCTACAATTTCAAGCTGTATTAGATCAAGTTTTCCCTG
>NZ_JBMGUV010000121.1:0-491 GCF_049058285.1 Lysinibacillus sp. UGB7 | reverse complement strand
AGGTCAGGTCTGGTCAACCGACTTCGTACGAAAGGAGTCTCCAAAATGGATAATAAAAGTTTAGCACATACAACATGGAATTGTAAGTATCATATCGTCTTCGCACCGAAATACAGAAGACAAGTTATTTATGATCAAATTAAGGCGGATGTAGGAAGAATACTACGTCAGTTGTGTGAAAGAAAAGGTGTAGAAATTATTGAGGCAACAGCATGTCCGGATCATATACGTATGTTGGTGAGTATACCACCGAAACTAAGTGTATCTTCGTTCATGGGCTATATAAAAGGGAAGAGTAGCTTAATGATTTTCGATCGACATGCCAATTTAAAATATCGATATGGAAATCGACAATTTTGGTGTTGAGGATACTATGTGGATACAGTCGGTCGAAATCGAAAAGTGATTCAAGAGTATATCAAGAACCAATTACAAGAAGATATCCTACATGATCAAATGACAATGAAAGAATTCATTGACCCGTTCACAGG
>NZ_JBMGUV010000120.1:0-494 GCF_049058285.1 Lysinibacillus sp. UGB7 | reverse complement strand
GAATTCCATTTATTTGGAGAGAAACTTTATCTATCCCCTGTACTTGATTTGTTTAACGGAGAAATTATTGCCTATAACCTTGAAAAACGTCCTATCTATCCACTTGTTTCAGAGATGTTAGAACAAGCCTTCACTCGCTTATCTGAAGGAGATGCCCCAGTGCTTCACTCTGATCAAGGATGGCATTATCAAATGAAACAATACGCTCACGCATTAAAAAAACATGGCATTACACAAAGTATGTCTCGTAAAGGAAACTGCCTTGATAACGCAGTAATTGAGAACTTCTTCGGTCTCTTAAAATCAGAATTACTTTACTTACAAGAGTTTGAAAACATGGAACACTTCAAGCGAGAGCTTGAACAATATATTGAATACTACAACCACAAACGAATTAAGGCAAAATTAAAAGGATTAAGTCCAGTACAATATCGAACTCAATCCCTACAAGCTTCTTAACTAAATAAAGTGTCTAACTTTTTGGGTTCACTTCA
>NZ_JBMGUV010000119.1:0-532 GCF_049058285.1 Lysinibacillus sp. UGB7 | reverse complement strand
TGTTCAATAAGAAATCACAAAAGGAATGAGCATTTACTGTAAAATAAGATTAGACGTATTAATGTCTAATAAAAAGTAATGCAAAAAATGATGCACATTAGTATTATTACACGACATAAATAAAAATATATGGAGGTATAGTTATGTGGATAATATTAGGGATTATTGCAATAGTAGCAACTCTTATAAATCTTTATATGTATGTAGCAGGAAAGGATTATAAGCTTGCTATGGCGATAGGATTATCATTTACAGCATTAACACTTTGTTCAGAATACAGTCTTGTATCTGGGTGGGTAAAAGTGGAAGATTGGTCAGCTCTATTGGATGTAGTACCTGGTATGGAAAAGGCATTATGGTTTTTGACAATTGTTTCTATCTTACTAAATATAACACCTATACTTTTAGAACTAAAAGGTAAGAGATAATTACTTATTGTCACACCATTTATATAATATGCAATTATTGTGTAAGTCTGTTTGTATAACTAACAAGGGCTTTAGTTAAATAACGATCTTCCACAATCGGGCGC
>NZ_JBMGUV010000118.1:0-586 GCF_049058285.1 Lysinibacillus sp. UGB7 | reverse complement strand
AGCAAATACCGGCTTTGTAGCTCATGGGAAATGTGCAGCAAAAGCTTTACTCGGAAATACATTAACTCCTAGTTCTCCGGTTGATAGTTCCATTGCAGCGGGGAAAGTTGGATTAGTTAAAGAATGGCAAGTACCAAATGGTTATTTGGTGGGTGGAATTATTGAGTTTACTTTATCGTCTAGTTCTGCGATGTCTTATAAAGTCAGAACAGTAGCTGCTAAAAGTACTACTGCCAATCTTCGTAGTAATCAAAATGCAATTGTGTCACCAGTTGGGACTCATCCGCGTGGTACTTGGAACTTTTCCAATATCGACGGCTTTGGTACTTCAGGTGGCTCTGCTGCTCTATATACTATCGGAGACGGCAATAAAAGTTTCTCCATAAATAATGGCCTTAATGACAACTTAATGACTAAAGACACTAGCTATACGCCTGGCGATGCTGTAGCAACTAATAAGGGGCATTATGGTGTTATTTACAAGGCGAATATCACTTTCAATAATCCAACTCAAGCCGATAAGACATTAAAGGTATATTTGACAGGTCGTGGAGGTCCATACGGCGGTGCTGTACGTTGGAACAAC
>NZ_JBMGUV010000117.1:0-550 GCF_049058285.1 Lysinibacillus sp. UGB7 | reverse complement strand
CGCAAAAGCTTTACTCGGAAATACATTAACTCCTAGTTCTCCGGTTGAAAGTTCCATTGTAGCGGGGAAAGTTGGATTAGTTAAAGAATGGAAAGTACCAAATGGTTATTTGGTGGGTGGAATTATTGAGTTTACTTTATCGTCTAGTTCTCCAATGTCTTATAAAGTCAGAACAGTAGCTGCTAAAAGTACTACTGCCGATCTTCGTAGTAATCAAAATGCAGTTGTGTCACCAGTTGGGACTCATCCGCGTGGTTCTTGGAACTTTTCCAATATCGACGGCTTTGGTACTTCAGGTGGCTCTGCTGCTCTATATACTGTCGGAGACGGCAATAAAAGTTTCTCCATAAGTAATGGAAGTAATGACAACTTAATGACTAAAGACACTAGCTATACGCCTGGCGATGCTGTAGCAACTAATAAGGGGCATTATGGTGTTATTTACAAGGCGAATATCACTTTCAAAAATCCAACTCAAGCCGATAAGACATTAAAGGTATATTTGACAGGTCGTGGAGGTTCATACGGCGGTGCTGTACGTTGGAACAAT
>NZ_JBMGUV010000116.1:0-556 GCF_049058285.1 Lysinibacillus sp. UGB7 | reverse complement strand
ACCTCTGACCTTGATATTGTCGTTTTTGAAAAAAGTATAACCTCGTCGTACAGGGAGTCATTGATAGATTTTGGTTGGCCAATAGAGATTTTCGTCCATAATCTAACTTCTTATAAACATTTTTTCGAAATGGATTATAAAGATGCTAAGCCTTCTATGCAAAAAATGTTATTAGAAGGGATTATTTTAAAAGATGAAGGAATTATAGACTCTATTAAAGAAGAAGCTAAAGAGATGTTGGATAAGGGTCCTGAAAGATGGACAGAAGAAATAATTACGACAAAGCGATATTTTTTAACTGATGTCCTAGATGATTTTATAGGTTGTAATAATCGAGCCGAAGAAATATTTATAGCTAACACATTAGCTGAGCTTATTCATGAATTTGTGCTAAGAACTAATGGTTGTTGGATAGGTTCTTCAAAATGGGTTGTTCGTGCTTTGAAGCATTACGATGTAAAATTTACCGAAGAATTCATTGAAGCCTTTGATACTTTTTATAAAACGGGTGAGAAAAGAAAAGTTGTTCAACTAAGTAAAATGGTTTTAGAACCAT
>NZ_JBMGUV010000115.1:0-563 GCF_049058285.1 Lysinibacillus sp. UGB7 | reverse complement strand
CATTAAGAGTAAATTGGCCAGTATGATAAAATTTTAAAATCTCTAATTTTTCTTCTTTTGAAAAACTACAGGTTCTCATAAAAAAATCTCCCCATTTGATAAACAGATTGGGGAGCATACCATTCAATACCCGAATTATTTTTAAAGATGCTTTTTTTTTGTCTAACCCTAAGGGTTCAGTTCAAAGAACTTTTATTGATATATTACTTTTGTTATAATTTTTATAAGAAAAGAGAGTATTAAAGACATACAATAAAGCATCCACCACATTTGTAATGACACTTTATCTTTAATGATATAAACAAACATAATACAAAAATACCAAAGGTCCCTTTAAATTATACTCCAAGACATAATTATATCTTCAACTAACTCTAAAATCATTATAGTTTATTTTATATTACGCCATTTACTTCAAATAATACTCCCCAATATTAGGAAGCTCTCATAATTTCAAATTACTCCCAATAGATAGACTATAAAGGTCTATCTATTGGGAATTAAAATAATTTTTTTAATTTATTATTCCATACAAATTAATTCCAGGCTCTCTACTTTGAAGG
>NZ_JBMGUV010000114.1:0-587 GCF_049058285.1 Lysinibacillus sp. UGB7 | reverse complement strand
TAATACTGCACCGTTAGTTTAATAATACCTCAAAAAAGATTCATTTGGATATTTCTTTCAATTTATTGTTGTGACATATACAAAAATAAGACCACCCATCACGGAGTGGTCTTATTTTTATTAATTAGTCTGCCCTACAGCTACAATTTTGCAAGTTGAAATTGCAAATCTAAAGATTGTATCAGGATCCATACCTATTAGTAGAGTACCTAACACTATGCCAAGACCTGTTTGTTCCACGTTAAAATTTGTTGCAGTAGAACCATTACTTACCAAAAGATTCACTGTAGAACCGATAAGTGTAGTTAGCAATTGTCTAATTGGTCGTTCACGACAATCACATTCACACCCAGAATTAACAGGTGGCAACAAGTTAATAGTAGGTCCTGGTGGTAAAAATCCTACCCCTATAACATCAGAAATATTTACCACATAGGTTGTCACTCCATCTGTAACAGTAACTAAAAAATCATTTACTTCAACAATTGTGAATAAAAAAACGAGTGGCTGGGTATTTGGTGGGTCTGCAATAGTGGCAATAAGTACAGTTTGCCCAACAAGTTGTTGTAAGACGGACTGAAGTGGAG
>NZ_JBMGUV010000113.1:0-568 GCF_049058285.1 Lysinibacillus sp. UGB7 | reverse complement strand
AAGCACGCTCCTTTAAATTGGTAGTCTAAGTGTACTAGCCCTTATTTTTTATGTCCAACTTAGTGTAGCCGATTCACATTATATGTGTACCCTTCATCTGCTACTTTCCCTTTTGTATTCACAGGGTTTACCGTGACGGAAGATGTAGTTCCATATTTTGCTTCATACTTACCAGATCCTATTAAATTAATTGTTTCCCCATCTGAATTAGGAGAAATATTTTTTAAATTCTCTTGTGAAACCACCCCTGCAATTTCATTCAATTTCATATTATCGTAAAAATCTATATTAGGATATTGAGGAAAATTATAATATGGCTTAGCCGTCACAGTACCTGACGCATTTGCCAAAAGTTTTACATCCCCGTTCATTTTAGCCGTATTTAATATTACAATTGTAGCTTCGGAATAAAGATTGATTAAAAAATATCCCTCAATCCTTATCTAATAGCAACTTCAAAAACTCCATTTTGAAAAAAGATTGATCAAAATGGAGTTACTCTTTTTAGATAAGTATGAGATTTTTATAAAAAAGTCTGATCATTTTTCAGCTATGTTGTTCAACAATT
>NZ_JBMGUV010000112.1:0-589 GCF_049058285.1 Lysinibacillus sp. UGB7 | reverse complement strand
TTTAGTTCAATAAAAAAAGAGCTGCCTATGCAACTCAATGATCTTCAAGTAAAGCACCCCAAGCAGCCTAATCGATTGCATAAAAAAAATAAAATGAAGGTTGTTTTATTCCCCCTCTTAAACCCTTTAATTATATGAGAGCGAGAAATCGTTGATAACAAGGTTCGTGGATAACCTTAATCAACGACATCCACTAGTCTCACATCTCAATTAACTTTTAGGAGGAAATAATAATGGCTTCATGTTCTCAATCTGATTTAACTGCTGTGACAATCCCAAATGTTTTACCATCTTTAAACTTATACGGTAAAGCAAGTAATAATCAACGTTTTTTCTTGTCTGATAATCCAGAGACTATTAGTAGCTCTGTTCCATTTACTAATGGTTATGCAACGCTTTGGGCAGATACTGCCCCTGGATTATCGAGTGTAACTTATCGGATGTTTGTTTGGCATCTAAATAACACAGGTGCGACTATCAAGTTCGGTGTTACCATTGGTAATGGTTCAAGTGGCAGTACTTATAAAGTCTCTGGTGTTAAAGACTGTATCGATACTATTACCGGCTTTGTAGCTCATGGGAAATGTGC
>NZ_JBMGUV010000111.1:0-604 GCF_049058285.1 Lysinibacillus sp. UGB7 | reverse complement strand
AAATTAATTGGTGGAGCCTAGCGGGATCGAACCGCTGACCTCCTGCGTGCAAGGCAGGCGCTCTCCCAGCTGAGCTAAGGCCCCATGATTATAGTTTTTATCTAGGAAATGGTCGGGAAGACAGGATTCGAACCTGCGACCCCTTGGTCCCAAACCAAGTGCTCTACCAAGCTGAGCTACTTCCCGTACATTTAATTGGCGCGCCCGGCAGGAGTCGAACCCACAACCTTCTGATCCGTAGTCAGACGCTCTATCCAATTGAGCTACGGGCGCTAATTATTAAAATGGTGCCGAGGGCCGGAATCGAACCGGCACGGTAGTCACCTACCGCAGGATTTTAAGTCCTGTGCGTCTGCCAGTTCCGCCACCCCGGCACATTTTGGAGCGGAAGACGAGGTTCGAACTCGCGACCCCCACCTTGGCAAGGTGGTGTTCTACCACTGAACTACTTCCGCATGTGCATAAGATTTATTTATCCTGGCAATTATGAAATTTTAAAAATGGTGCGGGTGAAGGGAGTCGAACCCCCACGCCTTGCGGCGCTAGATCCTAAGTCTAGTGCGTCTGCCAATTCCGCCACACCCGCATATTTTGTTGGCAATAA
>NZ_JBMGUV010000110.1:0-618 GCF_049058285.1 Lysinibacillus sp. UGB7 | reverse complement strand
ATGGCTCCGAAGGCAGGACTCGAACCTGCGACAACCTGATTAACAGTCAGGTGCTACTACCAACTGAGCTACTTCGGAATAATGGTGGGCCTAAATGGACTCGAACCATCGACCTCACGCTTATCAGGCGTGCGCTCTAACCAGCTGAGCTATAGGCCCATTTGGAGCGGGTGATGAGAATCGAACTCACGACATCAGCTTGGAAGGCTGAGGTTTTACCATTAAACTACACCCGCATTTATGGTGGGTCAGGACGGAATCGAACCGCCGACACTTAGAGCTTCAATCTAATGCTCTACCAACTGAGCTACTGACCCATTCGTTCCATGCTAAGCTGCAAATCTCTTTATCAGCCACCCTCGTTCATTCAGTCACGTACTTAAGTACACTCCTTCAATCACTCGTTTGCTTCTTCGACCTTTTTGCTTATCATGAACCTCTTATTTTAAAAATGGCGGTCCCGACCGGGATCGAACCGGCGATCTCCTGCGTGACAGGCAGGCATGTTAACCGCTACACCACGGGACCATTTGGTTGCGGGGGCTGGATTTGAACCAACGACCTTCGGGTTATGAGCCCGACGAGCTACCACTGCTCCACCCCGCGACAATATTAATT
>NZ_JBMGUV010000109.1:0-626 GCF_049058285.1 Lysinibacillus sp. UGB7 | reverse complement strand
ACACGTGGATAGCCGTATTGTTTATGCGCTTGATGAATTTCTAAAATGTGTTGTTTTAACGCCTTATCATTTTGTTTATGACGTGATATTTTCCCATTCTTTATCCATTTATAATAGCCTGAGCGTTGAACTTTCGCCATTTTTGTCAACCATGTGATGGGATAACGATCTTTCATCGATTCAATAATCTGATACCGATCTGAATACGTCGGTACACCTCCATTTACAGATTTGGATACTGCTTTTTTAAGTATTCTACCTGCGCTTTGTAGTAATCTCGCTCTTCTTCTATATTCTTAAAATGAATTCGTTTCCCTTTTAACGGATTCTTCACACCCTTTGCCCCTGAGCCAACAGAAGGCAACCGATTAAAAGCTTCAATGGACCCAACTTCTTTAAATTTCTTCACCCAAGCTTTCACTTGTGAAACATTTCGAATCTCGTATATTGTCGCAATCTCCTGCATACTTCCTTCGCCTGCTAAATAAGCTTGAACAACTTGTAATTTAAATTCATTCGAATAGGTGCAATTTTTTCTTGGCATACAAAAATCCCCTTTAAGTAAAATGTTATCTACAGCGTACTGTAGTTTTTTTAACATTGTCTACTTAAAGGGGATAATATCA
>NZ_JBMGUV010000108.1:0-642 GCF_049058285.1 Lysinibacillus sp. UGB7 | reverse complement strand
AAAACATACTAACATTAGTAGTACAAACCAAGGCCATGGTTTGTGCTACTATTTTTTTATAGTAGAAGTGAAGAAAAGCCGACCAGCCTCTGGGACCATTTATGAGTCCGTATATAAAACCGGCTAACTTCATGCCCTTATATGAATCAGTTTAGTATGTTGGGTCCAAGAGATCGTGTATAAGAAAGTGGAATCGATAAGGTACTGTGAAGGCTTCTATGATTGGTCAAAAGGAGAAGAATGAGATGAAACATGTCATTGCGTTAGATGTCAGTAAAGGAAAAAGTACCGTTGCGATTTATGATGGTCACCGCCAATGTGAATTTGAAGGTGTGCTACATCATACACGGGGTGATTTTGAGCGATTACACGAACGAATGGAAGAGATGACAAAGCAAGATGGACAAGCGCCAGATATCGTATTTGAAGCAACAGGCATCTATTCAAAACCTGTCGAAGCGTTTTTAAAAGATTACGGCTATACGTACTGCCGCATGAATCCACTTGAAGCGAATTTACAGATGGCAACGATGCGTCGCAATAAAACCGATATCAGTGATGCTCATGAACTCGCGAAGACACATTTCAAAATGGAACGCGAAACAACGTACATACAAGATGATTATTATGAACAGATGCGTG
>NZ_JBMGUV010000107.1:0-652 GCF_049058285.1 Lysinibacillus sp. UGB7 | reverse complement strand
CCTTTAGCCATAAGCATGGCGCACACCATAAAATATAAAATCTTCCGTAAATGTTTATTTCCTCGTTTATTAATCCGGTCTCGATATTGCGTATTCCCAGACTGGTACCGCATAATATCAATGCCTGTGTAAGCGTTCAGTTGTTTCGCATTTTGAAAGCGGCGGATGTCACCAATCTCTCCAATTAATCGGCACGCCGTTGAATCGCCAATCCCAGGAATCGAACGAAATACTAGATATTCTTTCCGTCCTTCCGACAATTCCACCATCTGTTTCACAAGCGTATCTTTCTTCTCTAGTAAATCCGCAACGCGAGCTGCGTAATCTCGTGCTTGATCACAACGAATATCTGTAGGTTTAATCGCTGGGTAACTATTTTCAGCTGCTTCTAATAATGTAATAGCTTTAGCCTCCGCACGCATTAGCGATAGTTTTTTTCGCGTATTGACCTTTAAACGATTTTTAATAATCGTTTTTGAATGGGCCTGTAAAAGTGCGGGATGCGGATATAGTTGTACAATATTTAAAAATAGTGCTGAACTCGGTGTAATCAGCTTTTCTAATTCTGGAAAACTCAGCTGTAAAATGGCATGCATTCTACTTTTGAGTAAAATGATTTCTTCGTCAATTTCATCGTAATAACGAGTCAGTG
>NZ_JBMGUV010000106.1:0-676 GCF_049058285.1 Lysinibacillus sp. UGB7 | reverse complement strand
AAATCACTCACGATGACAGCCAACGGCTCTTCTTGCTCAAATTGGCGCTGTAATTCATTTTTTATCGGCGCTTCATTACATGTTGATTTATGCAGCTTATACTGTGCTACTGTATAGTTTGATACTAGACCTTTCATTAAACGATCAATTCGACGACGTGATACGTGTTTTGGCTCTGGTAATTTACTTAGTTCTTTCTTGATTTTACGCGTACCATAATTGTTACGGCTTTTTTTGAAAATACGAGCAATCTCTTTGGAAATCTCTTTATCTTCAGTTTTTAGCGCACGTTTGCCACAAACATCGGCATGATAGTAATACGTACTTTTCGGAATATCAAGGACGTCACACATTGCTGATACTGAATATTTGAGCGTTATTTCGAATCACATCTATTTTCGTCCCATGATCAGCGCTGCTTGCTTTAAAATATCATTCTCCATCAGTAAACGTTGGTTTTCTTTGCGTAATCGAGCTAGTTCGTTATCTTCTTCAGAGCGATTATCTTTGGCAGCGAATGAACTGGTTTCTTGATGGTTTTTAATCCAACGGTCTAAAGCCGAAGGCGTTATATCGTATTCTCGGGCAATATCTGCACGAGATTTTCCATTTTCATAAAGTTTTACTAATTGCAATTTAAATTCAGATGTAAAAGTTCAACGTTGACGTGACATAG
>NZ_JBMGUV010000105.1:0-746 GCF_049058285.1 Lysinibacillus sp. UGB7 | reverse complement strand
CTCGTAACAGCGAGTGATTTTCTTTCATTACTTTTTCATGTTCACGGGAATTTAGTCAATTGTACGATCCAAGACCTCTGTACAAAATTACTAATGGAACAAGATATTTTGATTAGTCGTGCCGCTGTGGATAAAAAATTCACGCCTGAAGCGACTGCTTTTTTACAACGACTTATTCAAGAATTTTTACTCGAACAACAACAGTTACAGCTCCCATCCCTCTCATTGAAGGATTCTTGGCCATTTACAAGCATTCGTGTGCTGGATTCTACTGCCGTTTGCGTACCCAATCATTTAAAAAAGCGCACAAAAAAAACCCAACAAGCCTCAGCAAAAATTCAGCTTGAATTGGATGTCCTTTCAGGTCGATCGACCTTTCTTCACGTGTCCTTTCAAAACAGCAATGACGCGAAAATGGGCGCAAATAGAATTCCATTTATGACAGAACATGAACTTTGCCTACAAGATTTAGGCTATTTTAATTTTGAGCAATTTCGAAAAATGGAGGAAAAAGAGAGTTTTTTTATCACAAAAGTGAGAACAGATGCCTGTGTGGCCTTTAAAAATCCATTCCCCTCCTATCATCCAAATGGCCAAGTGATTCAAAGTAGTTTGTATCATCGCATTGATTTAGTGAGGCTTTGCGAAAAGTTAGCACCCGGAGAATATTTAGAACTAGAAGAGGTTTATTTCGGACGAGATGCCCATTTTCCCGCTCGTTGTATTATTTTTTCCCATGATGAACA
>NZ_JBMGUV010000104.1:0-758 GCF_049058285.1 Lysinibacillus sp. UGB7 | reverse complement strand
CTCTACTGGCGTTACAGGCTCTACTGGCGTTACAGGCTCTACTGGCGTTACAGGCTCTACTGGGGCTACTGGGGCTACTGGGGCTACTGGTGAAACGGGCGCGACAGGTTCTACTGGCGCTACTGGTATTGCTGGAGCCACTGGTGCTACTGGTGCTACTGGCGTTACTGGCGCTACTGGAGCTACTGGTGAAACGGGAACTACAGGTCCTACTGGCGCTACGGGTATTGCTGGGGTTACTGGCACTACTGGGGCTACTGGGGCTACTGGCGCTACAGGCTCTACTGGCGTTACAGGCTCTACTGGCGTTACAGGCTCTACTGGCGTTACAGGCTCTACTGGCGTTACAGGCTCTACTGGTGAAACGGGAACTACAGGTCCTACTGGCGCTACGGGTATTGCTGGGGTTACTGGCACTACTGGGGCTACTGGCGCTACTGGCGCTACTGGCGCTACTGGCGTTACAGGCTCTACTGGGGCTACTGGCGCTACTGGCGTTACAGGCTCTACTGGGGCTACTGGTGAAACGGGAACTACAGGTCCTACTGGCGCTACGGGTATTGCTGGGGTTACTGGCACTACTGGTTCTACTGGTTCTACTGGGGCCACTGGTTCTACTGGTTCTACTGGCGCTACTGGCGCTACTGGTTCTACTGGCGCTACTGGGGCTACTGGTCCTACTGGTATTACCGGGGCTACCGGGGCTACTGGGGCTACTGGGGCTACTGGGGCTACTGGGGCTACTGGGGCTACTGGGG
>NZ_JBMGUV010000103.1:0-760 GCF_049058285.1 Lysinibacillus sp. UGB7 | reverse complement strand
GTGCCTGGACTATGATTTTCTATGGGGTATTAGTAGGTATTGCCCTAATCGGATGGTATGCACCTAGGAATCAGTCAAAATCAAATGGGTAAAAGTTATAAATTAAAGCTCATTTCTTGAGCAGTTTTTCTATATTTTTCATGCCCCATTGTTTAATAGATGTGTAGCGTAACTATGTCTTAATTGATGGCGATATATATCTTTATTAATTCCAGCACGACTGGAGATTCGTTTAATGATATACCTCATTTGCGCAATACTCATACGATGTGGATTTCTTTCAGTAACAAACTTGGTATGTCAACACTAAACTGGACAAAAATTATAAGGTCTGTTGCTTGAATTCCACTGGAGTTAAATAGCCTAGTGTTCCGTAAATTCGAATGTTATTGAACCAATGAACAGCATCATCAAGTTCAAGAGCGAGCTGTTCAAGAGTAGAGAAATGTGTTCCGTTAGCGAATTCTGTTTTAAATACCTTAAACATCGCTTAAGCCACGGCGTTAAGGGCATCCTTTCATGCTCAGGGATCGCTGGATTCCGAATGTTTCTAGGGCTTTTGAAATGAGCTTATTTTCATACTCTTTTCCTCGGTCTGTATGAAACATTTGAATGTCGTTCAAGTTACCTCTAATACTAGCGCTTGATAAACCAGCTCTGCTGTCTTATTTGCACTAGCACTACGGCCAATGATTTCACGATTGAAAAGGTCGACAAATAAGCATACATAATGCCATTTTGTTCCGATACGGACATATGG
>NZ_JBMGUV010000102.1:0-787 GCF_049058285.1 Lysinibacillus sp. UGB7 | reverse complement strand
TTCAGTGTGGAAGGTTTTTGTTTTATTTGAAAATGCTGTTACTAAATAGTTTCTTGGAATGGTGTTTTCGTTTTTAAAATCGCATAAATCCAGTGTAAAAGCTTATTAGCACAAGCAATAATGGCTACTTTATATGGCTTTCCTTCCTCACGTTTTAAATCGTAGAAGGCTCGTAATCGTTTATTTCGGGCAATAGTTTCATCTGTTGTTTTCTTTTTACGGCTATCTCGAATGGAACAGCGAACGGCTGTATAAAGCATATGACGAAGCCTAGCTGAGCCGCGTTTGGTAATGTGATTTTTCGTGCCTTTAAAGCGACCTGATTCAAACACACTGGGATCTAGTCCCGCAAAGGCGACTAACTTTTTTGGATGATTAAACCGCTCAATTTCCCCAACTTCTGAAAGTATCGTGGCCGCGATTTTTTCACCTACACCGGGAAGTGATTGGATTAATTCATATTCTTCGAGTTGTGCCGCCAACTGATCAATCTCACGCTCTAACGTAGAAAGTTGTTGGCGGTACGCTTGAAGTAAATCAATATACATATTCAGACTGACGAGAAGGCTTTGATAAAGCGTTGACTGAAATGGGTTGCGTTCTGCAGCTACGATTAATACTTCAGCTCTTTCATGCGCCCAATTAAATGAACGTGCTTTACAATGCTTATCAATAAATTGTGCAATCTCTTCTATACCTGCGTCTAGTACTGATTCAGATGTAGGGTAGGACTGTAAAGTCCTTAATGAAATCTCAGCGTACAAATCACCAAAAACTCCTTTATACT
>NZ_JBMGUV010000101.1:0-823 GCF_049058285.1 Lysinibacillus sp. UGB7 | reverse complement strand
TACATACAAAAAAACGCCATTAAGGAAGCTCTTTCCATAATGGCGTTTTACTAAAATAACTTATTTTTCAAATATAAAAGTTTTCACAATCTAAATTATTAGTATAAATCTTTTTGTCCCCTATATAACTTTATTGTAAAGTAAAATAGGCGCTACTTGTAATTCTTTTTTAACCTTTTAGTGAGTCACCGGTTGCAACTTCCCAAAATTTATTAAATGCATATAAATTATCTAATTATAAAAAAACAATTTACCCTCTATCCAAAGAGAGACGCATTCATTCATGTGAACTAACAGCTAACAAATAAAAAAGCCACGTCCAATATAGACATACCAAAACACCTATATATCAATGTTAAACTCCATAATTGTTTACATTTCGTTTACCTTTTTTTATATTGACCACCCCTAACAGAGTGGTCTAAATGAAAAAATTAAGTGCGAAGTTGAAATAAACAAGGGATATTTTATTGGATAAGTTAAATAATATCTTTAGGAGGTGTGGAAATGAAAAGAGATCAGAAAAATACAGAATTTGCAACAGACGAGCCAACAAAACAATCAGATATTAAAGAACCTATTGAGCGTGTCAGACGTGCTGAACCCCCTCGCCCAAAACATGAAGAAGACCTTATTATTAATGAGAAAAAAAGTAAGTCAACTTCGTTATAAATCTAAGGCTATTTAGTATTTTATTTTTTGACCACCCCATCAGAGTGGTCTTTTTATGTTTTATTCAGCTAAAGCACCTGTTAGCTTAAGAAGATGTTTTATGATTAAGGTTTTTTCCCTAAAGAAAACCCTTCAAATAGTCGACCGCCGA
>NZ_JBMGUV010000100.1:0-830 GCF_049058285.1 Lysinibacillus sp. UGB7 | reverse complement strand
TCAGTTTCAAGCTCAGCGGAGCAAGTTGCTGCTACATCCGAACAACTTACTGCAAGTAGCGAACAAACGAGTACAGCCTCAGAGGAAATCACGGAGTCTATTCAGCAAATTTCTACTGGACAAGATAAACAACTGTTTGGAATGGAAGAAGCAAATAACTCAGTTTCACAAATATCATCTAGCATTATAGAAATAACGACAAATATTAAAGAATTGAATGATCTATCAATTGAAACTTCTAAAGTTTCTCTTTATGGGAATGAAGTTATTACACAGACTGTGGAACAAATGAATCAAATCAATGAACAGAGCATGGTGACAACTGAAGCAATGCGATTACTTGAAAGTAAATCTCAAGAAATCGGTGAAATTATTAATGTAATTACAAGCATAGCAGCGCAAACAAATTTACTTGCTTTAAATGCAGCGATTGAAGCAGCACGTGCAGGTGAGCATGGGAAGGGCTTTGCTGTTGTAGCTGACGAAGTAAGAAAATTAGCAGAGGAATCAGGAAATGCGGCAAACGACATTGCAGCTTTAATAGGTGAAATTCAAATTAATACACAGAATACAGTACAAACTGTAAATGAAGGAAAAATAGTAGTGGAGACAGGTATGAACTATGTTGAAAATGCCGGAAAAACATTTGAAGCAATTGCGGCCGATGTAAACTTGATTAATGATAAATTATCATCAGTCTCAGCCGAAATTCAAGAAATTAGTGCCAATACAGAGGTTCTAGTAAACGAAATACACAAAACAAAAGACGTTACCAATCAGTCCACAAGTTATACGCAACATGTCGTAGCAGCTGCTGAAGAACAGCATGC
>NZ_JBMGUV010000099.1:0-836 GCF_049058285.1 Lysinibacillus sp. UGB7 | reverse complement strand
AAGTTTGTTAAAAAACTTGCTATTATAATGAGATATGTTATAATAAGTATTGTCTTTCAAATAGTCTAGTGATGATGGCAAAGAGGTCACACCCGTTCCCATACCGAACACGGAAGTTAAGCTCTTTAGCGCCGATGGTAGTTGGGGGCTTCCCCCTGTGAGAGTAGGACGTCGCTAGGCTATACATAATAATGTTATTCCGAAGTAGCTCAGTTGGTAGTAGCACCTGACTGTTAATCAGGTTGTCGCAGGTTCGAGTCCTGCCTTCGGAGCCATTCTTGGAGAGTTGTCCGAGTGGCCGAAGGAGCACGATTGGAAATCGTGTAGGCGGTTAACACTGTCTCAAGGGTTCAAATCCCTTACTCTCCGCCAGCACTTTGATTGAAATTCCCAAAGGCCCCTTGGTCAAGCGGTTAAGACACCGCCCTTTCACGGCGGTAACACGGGTTCGAATCCCGTAGGGGTCACCATTCATTTAATACCCAGATGGAGGATTAGCTCAGCTGGGAGAGCATCTGCCTTACAAGCAGAGGGTCGGCGGTTCGAGCCCGTCATCCTCCACCATAATTATATATTCAAATAGTATTATCGCGGGGTGGAGCAGTGGTAGCTCGTCGGGCTCATAACCCGAAGGTCGTCGGTTCAAATCCGGCCCCCGCAACCAAAAGGTCCCGTGGTGTAGCGGTTAACATGCCTGCCTGTCACGCAGGAGATCGCCGGTTCGATCCCGGTCGGGACCGCCATTTTTTATAAAATATGGGTCAGTAGCTCAGTTGGTAGAGCATTAGATTGAAGCTCTAAGTGTCGGCGGTTCGATTCCGTCCTGACCCATCATT
>NZ_JBMGUV010000098.1:0-921 GCF_049058285.1 Lysinibacillus sp. UGB7 | reverse complement strand
ATAATTATACCGAGTTTTTAGAACACCATTTATAAAATATAAAACTGGAGGAGGTAGAGGGATTCGAACCCCCGCGCGGTGTTACCCGCCTGTCGGTTTTCAAGACCGATCCCTTCAGCCGAACTTGGGTATACCTCCGTAACAATATATAAATGGTGGACCTTGCAGGACTCGAACCTGCGACCGGACGGTTATGAGCCGTCTGCTCTAACCAACTGAGCTAAAGGTCCTTTAAGATGGCGGCAGAGGGAGTCGAACCCACGACCTTTCGGGTATGAACCGAATGCTCTAGCCAGCTGAGCTACGCCGCCAGGATCTTTATAACTGGTTATAATTTTATGGTGGAGCCTAGCGGGATCGAACCGCTGACCTCCTGCGTGCAAGGCAGGCGCTCTCCCAGCTGAGCTAAGGCCCCAATGTAATGGTCGGAATGACAGGATTCGAACCTACGACCCCTTGGTCCCAAACCAAGTGCTCTACCAAGCTGAGCTACATTCCGAAATATATATGGCGCGCCCGGCAGGAGTCGAACCCACAACCTTCTGATCCGTAGTCAGACGCTCTATCCAATTGAGCTACGGGCGCTAATTATTAAAATAAAATGGTGCCGAGGGCCGGAATCGAACCGGCACGGTAGTCACCTACCGCAGGATTTTAAGTCCTGTGCGTCTGCCAGTTCCGCCACCCCGGCACATTTGGAGCGGAAGACGAGGTTCGAACTCGCGACCCCCACCTTGGCAAGGTGGTGTTCTACCACTGAACTACTTCCGCATGTGCATAAGATTTATTTATCCTGGCAATTATGAAATTCTAAAAAATGGTGCGGGTGAAGGGAGTCGAACCCCCACGCCTTGCGGCGCTAGATCCTAAGTCTAGTGCGTCTGCCAATTCCGCCACACCCGCATATTTTGTTGGCAATTT
>NZ_JBMGUV010000097.1:0-1006 GCF_049058285.1 Lysinibacillus sp. UGB7 | reverse complement strand
TTGTCACTTTAATTTCCTCCTTTTTGTCATCCACAATTAATTGAACTTTATATTTACTGTTGCTTGGTACAATTACTTGTCCTTCTACTTTGTAGCCCTTCGGCATTAACCAATTCGTTTTCACTTCAAGGTGCGGTCGGTCAATAGCATTCGTCCAAGTACCTCCCCATTCTATGCCTAACTTTTTAGCTATAGCTCCTACTCAGTTTAATGTAGTCATATTATATAGAGATTGTGGGGGGCCAACAGCAATATCCCATGCTAAGCGAGATTTATGATTGCTATTCAATGTCCAAGTAACAATCTGCCCTGCTCTAGTTCGCCCTTGTGCATAGAGATAATTTTGGCGTGCTTGTGAGCGATATGTTTCAGTGATGAAGATGTTCTTAATACCTGCCTGAATTTAAAAATATAGCGCCAGCAAAGGGCAATAACGAGCTGAGAACAGAATGACTGAAGTTGCTTCGTTCTGCTTTGAAGAAACACCCTGTCGCTTCTGGACATGAACTTCAAAAACTAACAGGAATTAACCGTAAAATGCTTCAAAAACTAATCAAAGAAGAGGGCTTGAAGGATTAGCCCTAGACTTTTCCTCTCAAACCCTCTTTGGTATCTCGTGTTAAATATGAAGAAGCTTGACTACTTTTTGTTTTAAATTACCGAAAGAATCTTGCGCTCCTATACAGGATGGACAGCCTGATTCACAAGGACAATTTGCCACATGATGTTGTGTCTTTACTAGAAGCTCTTCCCACAATTCGTAGACCTTTTCACTTAAACCGATGCCACCAGGGTACTTATCATAGACAAAAAACGTCGGTTGCTCGTTATGGGTTGCCTTTACTTGTGGCACGACTGCTACATCACTGCTATCACATTGGATGAATAGCGGGATAAACGCATTCATCGCATAGGCAGCTCCCGTCATAGCATCTGTTAATTCTTCCTCTGACCATTTTTCTGGCGCTGCAAACGATAACCATGACGAACTTGTATGCATTTCATC
>NZ_JBMGUV010000096.1:0-1093 GCF_049058285.1 Lysinibacillus sp. UGB7 | reverse complement strand
TATATCGTAGTGACAACACAGCATTTGGAGAATACACCGAAGAAGAATTAAGACAAATGAAACACGAGGGTTGGTGTGTAGCGCATTCAATTAATCTAACGAATCACAAAATACGCCACCCGAAAAATAGAAAGCACGTACAAGGCAAAGTCGTTGGAGTGAACAGGAATGGCATACGGGTTATGCAATAAGTGTTTTAAGTCTAAATGGCTTATAAACGACCTTAAATGCGAATTGATGATAGCTGCAGCAAGCAAGAATAAGGAGCTATCCCAATTTGCTACGAAACTATTAATCAGCATTGGAGATTTAGAAAATGCCAGAAATACAGACAGTTGAAAAGATGGCCATCATGTTTAATTCATTACAAGGCAAAGATTTAAACCTTGTCAGTTGGGATATTGAGCCACATAAAGGAATTGTTTTAGCTCGTGATAAAGATGGCAACACATTCAAAATTACTATAGAGCCACAACAGGAGGTAATCACATGAGTTTGAGATTTTACGAAGTTATGCAGCCGTATTATGCGCTGTTAAAAGCAAAGAATCCTGACAGCGCAAAGCAAATTTATACAAAAATTGTAGAAGGTGTACAGCCGTTAGCATTGGACGAACAGCTTGAAATGAAAGAAGTGCCGGTCGAGTATGCATCTGTAGTATATAGCAGATCTCTTACAAGAGATGCCCGTGAAATACCACTGGATGCAGTTGTACAAGCACTGACTAATCGAACTGAAATGATTCTTACCGTGGAAGGTTGCGCAGCATGAGTTGTCAAATGGATTATTACATGGTGATGGAGGAACTAGGACAAATAACAATATTTGATGTGTTAGATAACGAACAGCCTGCGTTTTCAGTCGGTGACCATGTAAGAGTTATAATCACGCCAGATAGTGATGAGGAGTCTTACAACTACTTTAAATATCACTTTCCAGAAGTACTAAAAAAGCCAGGAAAGATTATTGAGGACCTAGCAAATAATCAGTATTTAGTAAGCTTTGCAGGAACCAAGCAAATATTAAAGGGTAGCGAAATTGAGCGAAAAAAATAGAGCTTACCGCATGCACGCAGTAAGCTCTAAATTCAAAC
>NZ_JBMGUV010000095.1:0-1102 GCF_049058285.1 Lysinibacillus sp. UGB7 | reverse complement strand
CCGCCTTTAATCGCATCCTCTGGAATCCACACTTCTAATTTAATTCGATGATAGCCTTTGTGTTTACCCGTTTTACTTGGCGCATGTACAGAGCAATTACCAGACATCGGGGCTAAAACTGCCATGCTATCAGGATGATTTTCTGTAATCTGTCCAGCTACCTTTTGAACAGTTTCTGGTGTTACGTCAAAAATTACTTTTCTCATTTTAATAGCTCCCTTTTAACTTTTTATTGTCTAACCTATATACCGAATAAATTCATTTGTTGCCACTCGTTTTGTGGTAGCTCTACAACTGCGTTTTCATCGTATTCCTGAATATTCGTAAACCAATGTAACGGAAACCGTCCTTTTGGTTGCTGCAGTTCTGCATCTACATAAAAATAGCAATCCGTTTTACATGCGTAGCAACTATTAATGGCTGCTATAAAATACGTTCCTGGCTGTGTACTTTCTGCATAACCTTTTGATCTCCAAATCAATTCAGCTTTATAAACTTTGCCTTTTTCTAAAGTCTGCTGATTGTTTGGTTTTACTGGCTCCTGTGGCCATTTATCTTCATCCTCTACAATCTTGAAACGATCCTTTTGATATGTTCCAAAGTGTGATCCTTTTCGAGGGAATCTACTTACGTTAAATGCTTCACCACCATGCGGAAATAAATAATAAATACCGCCATTCTGTAAGTTCGTTGAGTTTCCAGAATCCATACATAAGCCTTGCATTGTTTTCACCTCTGCTTTCATTTTTTACTGCATCTGCTTCTCCATAATTGCCCACACTTTATGATGTGTTGAGGCACCTTTGTATCTCTTTGGCGTTTTTGAACTTTGCTTATACTCGAAGTCTTTTACATCCTTGCTGCTCGTGCCTCTCTTTACTAACTGAAAGCCTCTTGCTTCAAGGTCTGCAATAGCAACATCTAACTCCGCATCATTTTTGCGCTGAATTGGTGGCAATCTAAATATGCCATTGTGTGCTGATAATCGTTGCATGTCCTTCACCCCTTTGTTAGTTGTTCAAATGCCCATCTATCACCAGCATCCATTCCGTTGTGTAATGACTTTAATTTTGCTATAATACAATTAATTAATTTTCAAAAC
>NZ_JBMGUV010000094.1:0-1102 GCF_049058285.1 Lysinibacillus sp. UGB7 | reverse complement strand
ATTTAAAAAGTTAATTTAATTTATTATAGCAAAGCTAAAGTCATTACACAACGGAATGGATGCTGGTGATAGATGGGCATTTGAACAACTAACGAAGGGGTGAAGAACATGCAACGATTATCAGCACACAATGGCATATTCAGATTGCCAACAATTCAGCGCAAAAATGATGCGGAGTTAGATGTTGCTATTGCAGACCTTGAAGCAAGAGGCTTTCAGTTAGTAAAGAGAGGCACGAGCAGCAAGGATGTAAAAAACTTCGAGTATAAGCAAAGTTCAAAAACGCCAAAGAGATACAAAGGTGCCTCAACACATCATAAAGTGTGGGCAATTATGGAGAAGCAGATGCAGTAAAAAATGAGAGCAGAGGTGAAAACAATGCAAGGCTTATGTATGGATTCTGGAAACTCAACGAACTTACAGAATGGCGATATATATTATTTATTTCCGCATGGTGGTCAAGCATTTAACGTAAGTAGATTCCCTCGAAAAGGATCACACTTTGGAACATATCAAAAGGATCGTTTCAAGATAGTAGAGGATGAAGATAAATGGCCACAGGAGCCAGTAAAACCAAACAATCAGCAGACTTTAGAAAAAGGCAAAGTTTATAAAGCTGAATTGGTTTGGAGATCAAAAGGTTATGCAGAAAGTACACAGCCAGGAACGTATTTCATAGCGGCTGTTAATAATTGCTACGTATGTAAAACGGATTGCTATTTTTATTTAGATGCAGAACGGCAGCAACCAAAAGGAAGGTTTCCGTTACATTGGTTTACGAATATTCAGGAATACGATGAAAACGCAGTTGTAGAGCTACCACGAAACGAGTGGCGACAAATGAATTTATTCGGTATATAGGTTAGACAATAAAAAGTTAAAAGGGGAATAAGACAATGAGAAACGTAATTTTTGACGTAACACCAGAATCTGTTCAAAAGGTAGCTGGACAGATTACAGAAAATCATCCTGATAGCATGGCAATTTTAGCCCCGATGTCTGGTAATTGCTCTGTACATGCGCCAAGTAAAACGGGTAAACACAAAGGCTATCATCGAATTAAATTAGAAGTGTGGATTCCAGAGGATGCGATTAAAGGCGA
>NZ_JBMGUV010000093.1:0-1152 GCF_049058285.1 Lysinibacillus sp. UGB7 | reverse complement strand
GAGAAGAGGGTCTTGAACGATTAAACCAGCAGAATCGTTATGCTAAGGAATTAAAATTAGCGGCTGTCCGAGACTATCTTTCAGGCGAATTTTCATTAAGAGAGGTTGTAAGAAAGTATAGACTTTCTAGTAGATCGGTTTTAAGGAATTGGATAAAAAAGTATACTAGTCATAGTGAATTAAAAGATTCGGGTAAAGGAATGAGCCAAACTATGACTAAAGGTAGAAAAACAACAGTACAAGAGCGCATTGAAATAGCACAAGTTTGTATTGCCAACGATAAGAATTATCAAGTAACAGCTGAACAATATGCGGTTTCTTACCAACAAGTATATCAATGGGTAAAAAAATTCGAAAAATACGGGGAATTAGGCTTGCATGATCGCCGTGGGCGTACAAAGTTAGAAGAAGAGTTAAGCACTGAAGACAAGTTTCGTTTAGAAATCCAACGTATGGAACGTGAAAATGAACGATTACGTGCAGAAAATCTCTTCTTAAAAAAGTTAGAGGAAATCGAAAGGAGGCGTCGTTAAGTAAAAGCCGTATACATAGCCGTTATATTGCCATTCAAGAATTAGCAGCGAAGGAAGCACTGCCAATCATTTTATTATGTGAAATTGCCGATGTTACACGTGCTGCTTATTATAAGTGGTTGAACCGTCAGTCATCAGCACGAGAAATCGAGAATGAACAGCTTCTAGAATCAATTCAGTACCTTTATACACAAGTAGATGGGATTTATGGATATCGTCGCATCACACTTACAATCAATCGTCATCGTGAAAAAGTAGATTTACCGAAGGTAAATAAAAAACGTATTTATCGTTTGATGAAAATGTGTCGATTAAAATCGGTGATTCGTCGAAAACGAAAAAAATATCGTAAATCGAATCCAGATTATGTAGCAGAAAACATACTCAATCGCAAGTTCAAAGCAGATAAACCGAATCAAAAATGGTGTACAGATGTCACGGAATTTAAATATGAGAATGGCAAAAAGGCTTATTTAAGCGCCATTATTGATTTATACGATAATTCGATTGTGAGTTATGTATTAGGGCACTCGAATAACAATAAACTTGTTTTTCAAACGATGACACTAGCCATACAAAAATTAAAAGAGGATGAGCATCCACTTATTCATAGCGATCG
>NZ_JBMGUV010000092.1:0-1195 GCF_049058285.1 Lysinibacillus sp. UGB7 | reverse complement strand
CAAATGAAATTGTCATTAAAACTTTTGTGGATGGCGAATGGATCCAATTACGAGCAAGTGAAAAAGATATTAATAGCATGCAATCTTGGTTTGATTTAGCCAGGCACATGAAGAATTCTAATGTGAATAATTGAAACATTATGTGCAGTTACAAGAGGAGGAAAAAACTATGGTAAACGATGTTTTGCAGGCTGGTTTAAGAAGTGAAGTTGTAGAGGTGGATTTTAAAGCAAAATTAGAAAAACATCTTAGTAAAAACGAAGAGATTTGCGAGAACTGTGGCGGTCTAGGCATGAAAGTAGACAACAATGTTTTTGGGATAAAAGGCTATAAGCATTCTAAGGGGATCACCTTCCCTTTCAATAACCAATCATTATCGTTTTGTCCATCTTGCTATAACGGCATAAGAAAACGTTGCGAACATTGTAATAAGCTTATCGCAAAAAGTTGGACTGTATGTAATTGTGAAACTACTCGAAAGCAAAAAGCAGATAAAGAAGAATTAGAAGCCAAGAAACGATGGAATAAGATTCCGAAGATCTCTTTGGAAAACGCACTTGCTAATTATGGCATGTTATACGTTGAAGATTTTGATGAGTATGTAGCATCTAATGCCTTTGAAGATTGGGTGGAATATCAAAGAGATGAAGATGAATTTTTTGATCCAAAGGATTTGAGAATTTATATAACTAGATGTGAAAGTATATACCTTTCTGCTGCCGACATTATAGAGAATGCCTCAGAAGATTTACACGAAGATGCAGAGGTATCAAATGAAGCAACAGAGCAATTACAAAACTTCTTAGACCAATGGTGCAAAGAAAATAGTAGTGAAACACAAACGTACTATGCGGATGAAAGTACTGGTGTAATTTATAGTGATTAATCAAAGGTTCGTATCTGATAAATATTGTTCAGTAACAGAAATGTTTTGTGGGTTACAGGAGGAGTAAAAATGAAAGCATTACGAAGAAGAAAAATTGCAAAGCAGTATGGTGTTGTTTATAAAAGATACATCAACAAAAACGCTAACTTTCATTATTTTAAGAAAAAAGGGAGTGGTTTCGGTTTTTATCATTGCAACAATTTAACGTTTTTAAATGTCGTAAAAAATAAACACAAATGGGACGATTTTAACTTTGAACATAGAAAATAACAACTACTTAATACAACATCAAAGTTACTGAACACTTTG
>NZ_JBMGUV010000091.1:0-1233 GCF_049058285.1 Lysinibacillus sp. UGB7 | reverse complement strand
GGTTGCGTTCTGCAGCTACGATTAATACTTCAGCTCTTTCATGCGGCCAATTAAATGAACGTGCATCAAATCTTCCACTTTAATCTGTACATTCCTTGAGTAGAATTTGTGTAGAAACTTTTCATTCCTTTTCTAACGTATTCTCAAAAAAAGGAAAAGCGCCTCAAACCCTTGATATTAAAGGATTTGAAGCGCTTTTCAGTTGGTTCAAACTTATTCTATCTGAACCTTGATACGTCCCAGGAGGGAATTTAACATTCAGCTAAAGTATTGGTATTACTGGATTTTCAAATTGGTTGTGTAGAAAATGTGTAGAGTGAAAATGAATGAATATTTATTCTACCTTTATACATGGTGCGTAATTGAATCACTAGCTCTTATAAACAAAAATTAACTACAACAATGTTCCAAGTAGACGTCATCATAGAAACCAGTGGAAGAGCGTGCCTCCACGTTGATTTGATAAGGTACAATACCCGTTTTTCAACGAAAGGTGTTTTTATTTGTCTCAATTTTTTAGGTCAGTGCGGAATGAGGAGGGTTTTTTGTCTTGCGCATTTTTAGTATAACATGAAGTTCTTGAAATTCTATTAGCTGGTTAGTTTTATAAAATCCAAAGACACTTTTTTGTTTTCTTTTCAATATTCTCTAAGTATACTTAGTGGCTAATTAGGAAATTCTATAATTATCGAGACTTTACCTGTCATTATATTTAAAAGGTTGGGGATTTTTTTAATGGAGTCAATATGGTTAGAGTATGCCTGGGCATTGATAATTCTAATAGGATTAGAGGGATTATTATCAGCAGACAATGCTCTAGTACTTGCAGTTATTGCCAAGCATTTACCCGAAGAACAGAAAAAAAGAGCTATAAATTACGGAATAATTTTGGCTGTCGTTTTCAGATTTGCTGCACTTTTTGCTATTTCCTTTATTGCGAATGTCTGGCAGATCCAAGCAATAGGAGCAGTCTATCTTCTTTATCTAGGATTAAAACATGTCATTAAGGCACTGTTTGGGAAAGATAACAAGAATTTTCATAAGGACGATGAAAAGGAAGTCGCTGGTAAAGGTTTTGGTCCAACTGTTGGGAAGATTGCATTAGCTGACCTTGCTTTTGCAATCGATTCAATACTAGCTGCAGTTGCTATAGCTCTCGGTCTTCCTGATTCTCCCTTAGATGATTTTGGAGGTATGGATGGAGGGCAATTTATTGTTGTTGTTCTTGGAGGA
>NZ_JBMGUV010000090.1:0-1275 GCF_049058285.1 Lysinibacillus sp. UGB7 | reverse complement strand
TTCCTTCAGTTTCACTAATTTCAACACGTACTTGGTCTGTATCCGGGAAGATATCAACAGTTTTTGTTACATAATCCTCTAATTCGTTGAATGTACCAGTTGTACTATTCTCACAAGACGTAAATGTAAGAGTTTCTATACCACCTGCACAATCACAAATCTTCACATAACCATTTCCATTTCCTTCTTTTTTACCTGTTACTCGTAACATATAACCATGATTGTGTTGTAAGCATATATTTTGTGACACATTGGCACTCCAATTTGGAATCACCAACACAGACGTACCATTTATTTGTTGCACTTCTGCATATGGTGTTGCATGCCAGTGCATTAGCCCATTTGTGAAGTCACCATTTTTTATGACATTTCGAAGGTTGTATAAATCGTTTGCTTGACTAATTTGGTTTTGCAATTCTGTATAGTTGTCATAATTCATGCCTGGTAGATTTGGTAACCATTCATTATAAACATAAGGAATTGACTGTACGAGAGTATCTGCTGCAATGATATTGGCTCTTGTTGTTTCATATTTCAGTGCTGTATATTGAGAATTAGTAAATAATGCATCTACAGCCATTTTTGCCTCACCGTATGCTTTTTGTGTTTCTAACTGTTTTTTGTCCATTGTGTCTTTCCATTTTTTCTCTCGTTTTTTTACATAGGCAAGTGATTCTCCAACTAATGGGCCATCCTCAATAATCTCTAAATTATCCAATGATGCATAGCCATCTGGTGAAGAAATTTTAAACAACATCCAAATCCCTAGATTCTCGTTCAAATCTATTTCTCCAGTATCTATGTGGAAAGAAAATTCATGTAAATCATGGCACATTTTAAGTGATGCTGTTTTTGGCACACATTGACACGTTTCAGGAGAAGCATATGAAGCATTTTGAATATTGTTGTTGATCCGCATTGAATTCATTACAGACATATTTCCGTCCATAGTTTGAGAGGCTGGGGACTTACATCGATCAAACCCACCACAAGAATTGAAAGATCCCTTATACGCTAAATCATTGGGTACATTCATGATAGCATCCACTTCTTCCGCATAACGTGTAACCAAGAGTTCTAGCTCTTGACTACTTTCCACAAAGCCCCTAGCAATATAACGTGTATAAGGTTTCAATTTGGATTCAACCACTTTTTGATATATATAGGTTGGGAAGTCTGCCGACCTTGCCCCTGGCATCTGCATGAAATTACCTTTAAAAATTGGATTATCCGATTGAATAGAGATATTATTGCTTGTCGTCCATCCATTTTCTC
>NZ_JBMGUV010000089.1:0-1277 GCF_049058285.1 Lysinibacillus sp. UGB7 | reverse complement strand
AACGTACTGACCTAAAAAATTGAGACAAATAAAAACACCTTTCGTTGAAAAACGGGTATTGTACCTTATCAAATCAACGTGGAGGTGTTTTTCTATGAGGACAAGAGTTAGTTATCCAGTAGAAGTGAAAATGAAAGCAATTGAAATGAGATTAGCAGGGATTCCTGTAAAACAAGTACTAGAGGAGCTAAATATTCGTAACCATTCTCAGTTAAAAACATGGATGAAATGGTACAGGAATGGTGAATTACATCGTCTTGAACAACCTGTAGGAAAACAATATACCTTTGGCAAAGGACCTGAATATGAAAGTGAAACCGCTAAGTTACAAGCAGAGAATCGTTATTTAAAGCAACAAATTGAAGTTTTAAAAAAGTACGCAGAGTTGGAGAGGAAGTGGTCCCAAAAGTTGTAGTTGCGCTAGTAGAGGAGCTAAAAGAAATTATGCCGATTGGTGAAATTTGCCGTCATTTAGGTGTAGCCCGTTCATCGTATTATCGCTGGAAGGCCAATAGAAACAAATTAACTCAAAAGGATCTTCGAGACCAAGAAATTGGTGACTTGTGCAAGCTACACAAATTCAGATACGGCTATCGAAAAATCACAGAATTACTTAAAGGCATTAGTGAGAAAACAGTGCAAAGTGTGATGCGAAAATATGACTGGCAATGTCGTGTGAAGGTAAAGAAACGTAAACGTACAGGACAACCAGCTCATATTGTTCCTAACTTATTAGCACGTGATTTTACGGCAACAAAACCGTTGGAAAAGCTCGTAACAGATATTACTTACTTGCCTTTTGGACAATCCATAATGTACCTTTCAAGTATCTTAGACCTATTTAATGGCGAAATTATTGCGTATACAATTGGGTTTACACAAGACACTGACCTTGTCTTAGATACGCTGAATCAATTACCAGATTTACCAGGGGGCTGTATTCTGCATAGCGATCAAGGTTCTGTTTACACATCTTACGTGTATCAGAAGGCAGTCAAAGAAAAAGGAATTACCATGAGCATGTCTCGTAAAGGCACGCCCGCTGATAATTCCCCAATTGAAACGTTTCACTCCTCGCTAAAGTCTGAAACGTTCTACCTCGATGATATTTATCGCACAACAAATGCGTGTGTAATAAATATTGTCGAAGAATACATTTACTATTATAACAATATTCGGATTAAAACGAAATTAAACAACCAGTCGCCGGTTCAATACCGTCAACTGGCTGTAAAATAGGGTGTTTTCTTACTGTCTCAAAAATGACACTCAGTGCC
>NZ_JBMGUV010000088.1:0-1286 GCF_049058285.1 Lysinibacillus sp. UGB7 | reverse complement strand
GGGACTGACCCCAAAAGTATAGACAAATAAAAAAAGCATCTTCGATTGAATTCGGGTTTAGATACCTAAACTTCAATTAGGAGGTGTTTTTTCTATGGGAACAAGAGTGAGTTATCCATACGAAGTAAAAATGAAGGCTATTGAGATGCGATTGGCTGGTATACCAACGAAGCAGGTTTTAATTGAATTAAATATAAGGCATAAAACACAAGTGGAAACATGGATGCGTTGGTATAGAAACGGAGAAATACACCGATTTGAACAACCTGTAGGTAAACAATATACCTTTGATAAAGGTCCTGAACATGAGAATGAGCAAACAAAATTAGTAATGGAGAACCGTTATTTAAAGCAACAAATTGAGGTTTTAAAAAAGTACGCAGAGTTGGAGAGGAAGTGGTTGGAGAAGTAGCTGTACAGTTAGTAGAGACGCTAAAAGAAACGTTGTGTGTGAAGGATATATGTGCACATTTAGGAATTGCACGATCTACCTACTATCGTTGGAAACAGGCATCTACGGATGCAAGGTCTCGTCAGGCGATTGAACGACATATTGGAGAACTCTGCCGTAAACATAAATTCCGATATGGTTATCGGAAAATTACTGCACTCTTACGCCAAGAAATACACGTGAATCATAAAGTCGTACAACGCATCATGCAAAAATATGGTTGGCAGTGTCGAGTAAAAGTAAAAAAACGGAAACAAACTGGCCAACCCTACTATATCGCAGATAATTTATTGAACCGTAATTTTGAGGCAACTGCACCTTTACAAAAGCTCGTTACCGATATTACTTACTTGCCATTTGGTCAGAAACAATTGTATCTTTCAAGTATTCAAGATTTATATAATGGCGAGATTATCGCCTATTCGATTGGTGATTGCCAAGATACTGATTTCGTGTTGAATACCTTATCCCAACTAGGTACTTTACCCGATGGGTGTACACTACACAGTGACCAAGGTTCGGTGTACACGTCTTATCGATATCAACAGGCCGTAAAAGGGAAAGGCATTACCATGAGCATGTCTCGTAAAGGTACGCCCGCTGATAATGCCCCAATTGAATCGTTTCATTCTGCATTAAAGTCTGAAACATTTTACTTAGACAGTTTAAGGAGTACTACGACAGCAATCGTAGAACAAACTGTCAAAGACTATATAAAGTATTATAACTATATCCGAATACAAGCGAAACTAAACAACCAGTCGCCGGTACAATACCGACAACTGGTTGGGTAAATGCTTTTTTGATCTCTGTCTTATATACAGGGGTCAGTCCC
>NZ_JBMGUV010000087.1:0-1331 GCF_049058285.1 Lysinibacillus sp. UGB7 | reverse complement strand
TTAGACACAATCTAACAATTGGAGGTGCAGTTTTTCTATGGGTAAATTTACTGCTGAGGAAAAATTAGAAACTGTTTTACGCTATTTAAACGGCAAAGAAAGTTATAGAGAAATCGGGAAATCAATCTGTGTAGATCATAAATCAATCGTTAAATGGGTTAAACAATACGAGCATAACGGCGTAGAAGCTTTTTCAAAATCATATACAAATTACACACAACAGTTTAAACTAAACGTACTAAATTTTATGATTGAACATGGTACGTCCTTAATTGAAACTGCAGCGATTTTTAAAATAACTGCTCCTACCTCGATAAGAGTTTGGAAAAAACAATTTGAAACACAAGGAATGGACGCCCTTCAATCAAAGAAAAAGGGGCGACCTTCCATGAAAAAAGAATCAAATAAACAACCAAAACAAACACCCGTAGCAGGTTCTACAGAAGCACTTCAAGCAGAAATCGAACGTTTACGTATGGAAAATGAGTATTTAAAAAAGTTGAATGCCTTAGTTCGAAGCAAGGAAAAATCACCAAAGAAGACAAAGTGAAGGTCATCTTTGAATTAAGGCACAAATATTCGGTGAAGGCGCTTGTGGCATTCGCCCAAATTCCACGTAGCACGTATTACGATTTAATAAAGAAGATGAATCGTCCAGATCCAGATGTCAATTTAAAAACGGAGATTAAAGCGATTTATGAGGAACATGAAGGTCGTTACGGCTATCGTCGCATTCGTGATGAGCTGACCAATCGTGGCAAAAAAGTGAATCATAAGAAGGTTCAACGCATTATGAAAGAGCTTGATTTAAAGTGTGTTGTGCGTATGAAAAAATATCGATCGTATAAAGGGACAGTGGGTAAAATTGCGCCAAATATTTTAGACCGCAAATTTACAGCAGATAGGCCAAATCAAAAATGGGTGACAGATATTACAGAGTTTAAATTATTTGGTGAGAAGCTTTATTTATCGCCTGTTTTAGACTTGTTTAATGGCGAAATCATTACATATACGATTGGCTCTCGTCCAACATATTCTCTTGTATCAGAAATGTTGGAGAAAGCTTTAAAACGTTTGCCTGAAGACCACCAGCTACTTATGCATTCAGATCAAGGCTGGCATTATCAAATGAAGCAGTACCGGCATGCCTTACAAAAAAGAGGAATTGCGCAAAGTATGTCCCGTAAGGGCAACTGTTATGATAATTCCATCATGGAGAATTTCTTTGGCATCATGAAATCAGAGTTTCTATATCTTAAAGAATTTGAGAGTGTGGAACATTTTAAAAAAGAATTAGATAAGTATATAACGTATTACAACACAAAACGTAT
>NZ_JBMGUV010000086.1:0-1380 GCF_049058285.1 Lysinibacillus sp. UGB7 | reverse complement strand
CTTCGCTAAAACTAATGGAAATCATTAGCTTTTTTATCCACTATGTGATGCACAATGGATCTCTGCGATACTTATGACGACGTACCCTCCCATGTCTCTTAGCGTCATTTGCGCTTACATTCCTTCGTTCGGTCTATTCATAAGGCAGAGGCCTGCTATGCTGCACCGGAGACTCATAGTCTGAGTTTAGTTATTTTGCTGGCTTCTCCGTGTCATCCTTCTTTTTATAGTTCGATGAAAGAATTGATTACGCTGCCTCTGCGAGACAGTAGAGGTCATTCATCATATGTTGCTCGTTAAAAAAGACTTTCTTTTTGCATATGCCATGTAATACCTTCAGTAATTTACCACAGAGTATCACCATTGACTGCTTTCCCCTTAAGGGATTTTGTTGTCGCGTTGTGTAGTATTTATGAAGCTGTTTG
This sequence comes from Lysinibacillus sp. UGB7, assembly GCF_049058285.1. NCBI lineage: Bacteria > Bacillati > Bacillota > Bacilli > Caryophanales > Bacillaceae > Lysinibacillus > Lysinibacillus sp. UGB7. The sequence goes on along the minus strand of NZ_JBMGUV010000086.1, from coordinate 955 downwards.
AACGCTTCATTATGACGAATTAGCGGTACTATTACTTTAAATAAAGTGTTTCTAAGCTTCTTTCGCCCTCGTTTAGAGATATGTTTTTGTCCCTTATGTTGACCAGACGAGCTTTCACGTAATGTTAATCCCGCTAGTTTTATAAGTTGGCGTGGATTTTCATAAAGTGAGAAGCTTCCTACTTCTGATAGTAAATCAACTATTGTCGCATCTCCTAAACCAGGAACTGAAGCCAGTATTTCATATTCCATTGTTGTTTGTGCCATTTCTGCTAATTGATTATTTATAGTTTCAATTTCAGTTTCTAATAACCGATACTGACGTAAGAGCGTGGCGATTTCATGTTGGGCCATCTGTGTTCCTTCTGTCAGTCCGATAGAGTTTTTCGCGGCTTCAATAAGAAGCTTGGCTTTCGGTAACTGTGGGGCTCTCATTCCCTTTACCTGTCGGTAAAGAAAGACCAACTCTTCAGCTGTTTTCTCTTTAATATCTTTTGGTAATGGCGTCATTTCTAGTGTTGCAAGTGCCATCTTCCCGAAATTAGGAAAAACTTGAGTAAACTCTGGAAAGTAGCGATCAAGCCAACGAATGATTCGGTTTTTGATACTAGCCAAATCCTCCGTCAATTTTGAACGAAGAGTAGAACCAATACGAAGCTCAGCTTCAATGTCTTTCAGTATACGTGGATAGCTGAAACGTCCATCCTTTAATAAGCGAGCGATGACTAGTGCATCTTTTTTATCGTGCTTTGTCGGTAAGTTATCATCTAGTTCTTTCGAACGTCTTACGTGCATTGGATTCACCATGACAAGTGGGATTCCGTATTGATCTAAGAAATAGGCTAAGTTCATCCAGTAGTGGCCTGTAGGCTCAATACCTATTATTACTTCAGTTTTCTTAGCTTCCTTCATCGTTTGAAGAATCTTTTCATACAAGTTTTCGAAGCCTTCTTTCG
>NZ_JBMGUV010000085.1:0-1431 GCF_049058285.1 Lysinibacillus sp. UGB7 | reverse complement strand
GTATAATGAGAGTTACTACACACACATTAACAGATTGGAGAAATGCTCTATGTCTATTATACGACAAGAAAGCCTGTTTGATATGCAAATTTTATATGATTTGGAACCTACCCATCGTTTTAACTCTATTTTAGCTGATATTGATATCCACCCAATTCTTGATGTTGTCATGAAAAAGTCCCATTTAGGCGCTCCACAAACGCTTAATTATCCAGCAATGATTTATTCATTAATCATTCGGATCACTGAACATATTCCATTTATCAAAGATTTGATAACACGCCTTCGTACAGATTTACGTTTCAAGGTTGATTGTGGTTTCCTCGTGTCGGATGAAATCCCATCAGAAGCCTCTTATTCGCGTATGATTACATTAATCAGTGAATCAAATGCATTGGATATTGTTCAAGAACGTTTACTTCTACTGGCTATTAATGAAGGTTACGTATCGAATGAAATAGTCGCAATCGATGCAACCCATGTGGAAGCTCGTGATTGCGCACCTTCTAAGAAAGAACAATTAGTGAAAGAACCGAAAAAACGAGGCCGTAAAAAGAAAGAAGAACGTGAACAATGGCTTTTAGAAAAAGCAGAGGAAGAGGCAGATCTTCCACTATATGAAAAGACAATTGCCGCACAATTAGATGTCTCTCTTTCAGAACTCCGATCTTCTGTACCTATCCAACCCCAATGGGGTGTGAAAAAGAATAGCGAAGGAAAAAATGTCTTTTGGTATGGATTCAAATGTCATTTAGCTGTTGGGGCAAAAAGCCAATATATCGTCCAATCCTTATTTTCTTCAGGAAGTCTGAATGATGGAAAAGCAGCTATTCCCTTGTTGAAAGGCATCCAAGAACGTTTCTCTTCCTTAAATATTGCCTATGCAACGATGGATGCCGGGTATGATTACGTTCCGATCTATGAACAGGTTTATCGCATGGGTGCACAATCAATCATTGCTTATAATAAAAAGAATGAACCAGAACCTATTGGTTTTGATAAACATTTCGCTCCAACTTGTGCACGAGAATATTCTTATCGCTATGACAGTTATGACGCTAAACATGAGACGCTAAAGTATACACGTCCTCATGAATGTAACGATTGTCCATTGGCTCACGATAGCTTATGTCAAAAGGTTTATAAAATGAAAATAACAAAAGATCTTAGACGATATACGGCTCCAGCAAGAGGCTCGAAAAAATGGAACCAACTCTATAAGGCGCGAAGTGCCGTTGAACGTGTAAATGCCTATCTAAAAGGCTACTTTCTATTGAATCAGATTTACCATTGTACAGGGAAAAAAGCTAAAGTTCATTTCGATTTAGTACACATTGCATACAATGCATCCAGACTAGCGATGGATAGACTTAGATATACTAATCTTCAAGAATCTACAGCATCATAAGGTATTTCATTCGTTTTTTTAAG
>NZ_JBMGUV010000084.1:0-1453 GCF_049058285.1 Lysinibacillus sp. UGB7 | reverse complement strand
GGCCCGTTGGTCAAGTGGTTAAGACACCGCCCTTTCACGGCGGTAACACGGGTTCGAATCCCGTACGGGTCATCTTGCATGTAGCACATTGTTGCTACATGTTTTTTTTATGAAGACTTCCAGTCAAAAACTTAAATTTGAACAAAGTATTTCATATATGCAAAATGTATGTTTACGAGTGGATTTTTTCATGGTGAATCTAGTGCCATTGCTCTAATATGAGGGTAGATGGAGGAAATCGACATGAATTTACAAGAGGTACAACGGTTTTTAGCACTTTATCAGTCAGAACAAAATGAGCCTGAAACATGGTTAGCAAATAGATTACAACAGGTTGAATCTGCGGGAGAATATAATCCCACGACAGAAGAATTAATCTTCGGAGCACGAGTAGCTTGGCGCAATAGCAATAAATGTATTGGTCGTTTGTTTTGGCAATCACTACATGTTGTAGATGCACGTGACATTTTAGATGAGCAATCTATTTTCAAAACATTACTTGCACATATTCAATATGCAACAAATGACGGAAAAATTCGCCCGACGATTACAGTGTTTGCATCAGAACGTGTGCGTATTTGGAATCACCAGTTAATTCGTTATGCAGGTTATGAAACGGAGGAAGGAATTATCGGTGATCCCCATTCTATCCACTTTACGAATATATGCAAATCACTAGGCTGGCAAAGTGAGGGAACCGCGTATGATGTACTACCTATTATTGTGCAGGTAGATAAGCGTGCACCACAAGTATTTACCATCCCAGAGGAACATATATTAGAGGTGCCAATTCGTCATCCACAATATCCAAAGGTCCAAGAGCTTGATATAAAATGGTATGCAGTACCGATTATTTCGAGCATGCGCTTTCAAATGGCGGGAATTGATTTTCAAGCAGCTCCATTTAATGGATGGTATATGGGAACAGAAATAGGTGCGCGCAACTTAGCTGATCATGACCGCTACAACATGTTACCAGCGATAGCAGAAATTATTGAGCTGGATACGACAAAGCAGGCATCACTTTGGCGAGATCGTGCGTTAGTTGAGCTAAATATTGCCGTGCTTCATTCCTTTAAAGAAGACGGCGTAAGCATTGTCGATCATCATACGGCTGCGCAACAGTTTAAGCTGTTTGAGGAGGCGGAAGAGAAGGCAGGACGAGAGCTAACAGGTAACTGGACATGGCTGATTCCGCCACTATCGCCCGCAGCAACGCATATTTTTCACCAGCCTTATGTCAATGTTTACAATACGCCAAACTATTTTTATCAAAAGCCCCCATACTAAAAAGAAGAGGCAGCTCATCATATGAGCTGCCTTAGATTGAAGACAAAAGGTATTCAGAATGATCACATATCAATAAAGACAAGGTCAGCGCTCAATAATCCTTGATTCGCAATTGCTTCTAAGAGGCGATAGAAAATCTGTTCAAATATAGCTGAGTCTTGCA
>NZ_JBMGUV010000083.1:0-1500 GCF_049058285.1 Lysinibacillus sp. UGB7 | reverse complement strand
TGAACTGAACCCTATAAAGTAGACAGTTTAATAAAAGACCATTCTCTACATTAAACAGCGATTAGATGACTTCGGTATGCTGCCGGAGTCATTTTTTTTAATGTCCATTGCTTTCTTGTATTGTTGTAGTGCTCCATATAATCATCTATCATATATTTTAATTCTGCTAAGCTTTCAGCTTCTTTATAGTCTATTTCATCTTTAAAATGCCCAAAGAATGACTCCATTGGCGAATTATCTAGGCAGTTTCCACGGCGAGACATTGACTGAAGTAATCCCATTTCTTTGACGCATTTTTGAAATGCTGGGTGTGTATAATGGAAACCTTGATCTGAATGAATCATCGCTTCTGGATGTAAATTGTCATTGATATGCTCTTCTAATTTCTTTAGCGTACGATAAACAAACTCCATGCGTAAACTTGTCGATACTTCATATGCAACGATTTCTCGTGTTGCAACATCCTTTATACACGATAAATACGCTGTTTGTCCGCCACGGTATTGTAAATACGTAATATCTGTTAAAAACACTTTGCCTGGCTCTGTTTGATGAAAATTACGATTTAAATGATTAGGTACTTGACGATGGATTTTTGTAGCTTTGGCAAGGTTTCGATAAGGGTTTGCACGTCTTACTTTCGAATATAGATTGAATTTACGCATTAATCGTAGAATTTTTTTATGATTCATCGGGATTTCTAGTAGTTCTTCTAGTGCCATGTAAAGTCCTCGATAACCCACCTTTCCTTTTGACGCATCATAAATCGTTTTTAATAGGACGTAGTCCTGAAAATCTGCTTCTTCACGTATCGCTTGTTTCTCACTATTTTGGAGCCATTTATAATAACCACTGGGGCTTACATTTGCCAAATAACATAAATAACGTGTCATATTTTTCAACTGATACAGTCGAATGGTATCATTAATTGCTTGATACTTTTCCCTTGGTATTAAAATAGCCGTTTCTTTGCCTGCCTTTCCATCTCGTCTAGCTTTTTTAACAGTGTTACTTCAGCTTCAAGTAAACGAATACGTGCCTCTGCTTTTTCTAATTTCTTTTCAGCAGATAGGTTATCTTTTTTTGGTCGACCAGAACCTCCTTTTCCGCGTCTTTCCTCTGAAAATGCTTGTTCTCCATGATTTTTAAAAGATGCTCTCCATCGTTTAATCGATGATCTTGCTTTTTCCACACCAATCACTTCTAAATCAAATCCGTTTTCTTTAAAGATTTGAACAGGTCCCTTACCGGCTAGATTTTCTTTGACCGCAAAGATTTTAAATTCCGCTGTATATTGAATAGAACGATCTGATACAGATGCTACAAATCGATTCGCTTCTATTTGTCGTATCTGATGTTCGTTAAAAATGATTTTACTCATGCTAATTTCTCCCGTTCTTAATTTCGTATATTTTAGTATAACGGTTTTTTTTGTGAAATGAACAAAAAACCCCGAATAGGGTCACTTTTTAAAGTGTCCACCATTCGGGGTTCAGTTCA
>NZ_JBMGUV010000081.1:0-1544 GCF_049058285.1 Lysinibacillus sp. UGB7 | reverse complement strand
AAAGAACCTTCAATCCAAAGACGGATGAAAGGTTCTTTATTTTTTATTTGATTAGTTTTTGTTTAGACCAAGTACTTGCGCTGTAGAAGCATGCACTTCTTCAAGAAGCTCTGGGTTTTCCACTAATGCGATGCCATAAGAAGGAATCATTTCTTTTAACTTTGGTTCCCACTCTTTTACCTGCTGAGGGAAACATTTGTTAATCACTTCAATCATAACTGGCACGGCAGTAGATGCACCTGGAGAAGCACCTAGTAAAGCAGCGATGGAACCATCGGCCGCACTGACCACTTCGGTACCAAATTGAAGCGTTCCTTTACCACCAGCTTCAGTATCTTTGATTACTTGTACACGTTGACCCGCAACGACAATATCCCAATCATCGCTCTTCGCAGTCGGAATAAAGTCACGCAACTCTTCCATACGTTGATCTTTCGATAACATTAATTGTTGGATCAAGTATTTTGTCAAGCCCATTTCTTTCACGCCTGCCGCCAATAATGTGGTAATATTATGCGGTTTTACAGAAGCAAATAAATCCATATTTGAACCTGTTTTTAAGAACTTCGGTGAGAAACCAGCGAACGGTCCAAATAGTAATGATTTTTTGTTATCGATAAATCTTGTATCAAGATGTGGTACAGACATTGGTGGCGCACCAACTGCAGCTTTGCCGTATACTTTAGCATGATGCTGTTCCACAATTTCCTGGTTGTTACATACCATGAATAATCCACTAATTGGGAACCCACCGATATGTTTGCCTTCAGGAATACCTGATTTTTGTAATAACTCTAAGCTTCCTCCGCCTGCTCCAAGGAAGACGAATTTTGCTGTATGATATTCCATTTTACAGCCATCCATATCATGTACTTTTAACTCCCATGAGCCGTCCTTCGTACGTTTAATGCTTTCGACACTATGTTTGTAGTTGATATCGACGTTTTGCGTTGTTAAATTGTCAAAAAGCATACGCGTTAAAGCACCAAAGTTAACGTCTGTACCCGTGTCAATTTTTGTTGCCGCAATCGCTTCATCTGCTGGACGGTCTTCCATAATAAGTGGAATCCATTCCTTTAGTTTTTCAGGGTTATCGGAAAATTCCATCCCTTTGAACAGCGGATTATTAGCCATCGTTTCAAAACGTTTTTTCAAATACGCGACATTTTTTTCGCCTTTTACCATACTCATATGCGGTAATGCCATGATAAAGTCTTCTGGATTTTGGATGAGCTTACGATTAACAAGATATGACCAAAACTGCATAGAAACCTGGAATTGTTCATTCACATTAATGGCCTTGCTAATATCGATCGATCCGTCTGGTTTTTCTGAAGTGTAGTTAAGCTCGCACAATGCTGCATGCCCTGTTCCCGCATTATTCCATTCGTTCGAGCTTTCTTCTCCGGCGTTTGCAAGTTTCTCAAACACGGTAATATTCCAATCTGGTGCTAATTCTTTGAGCATTGTCCCCAAAGTCGCACTCATGATTCCGGCACCAATTAAGATGACGTCTGATTTAATTTGTTTGCTACTCATTTTTA
>NZ_JBMGUV010000080.1:0-1702 GCF_049058285.1 Lysinibacillus sp. UGB7 | reverse complement strand
GTCTGTTTCCTCACCTCTAACAACACTTCCAGCCAATACAGCTCCCTGACAATTGGGGAAGCTTTTATTAATAAATCTTTTAGCTGCCTCTATTGGATATAACTTTTTAGTATTACCCATTTACTTCTCCTCATTCTATTTGAATTCCTACTAACCCAGTATTCGTTACTTAGCCTCAGTAATCCTCTTACTTTTACCTTATTAAAGTAATCTGCCTCGTTAGTTCAATAAAAATTAAACAACTTTATTATCTCTTAACACCATGGTCACTTCTTATATTGTGTTTTCTATTTAATCTTGGTCAGAAGCATTTACCATGCGTACGAATATTAAGATTACATCTGTTAGCGGCGAGATTATAAAATATACAACAAATTCTTATACAGAATAACATATAAATCTGTCTATCTATAAAATTTTCTAATGTTTTTAAAAATTAACTGCATCTCAATTATTAGATGAAATCTAACTATTGGGGATGTGGTTTTTTTATGACTAAATTTATAATGCAAGAAAGTTATTTAGAGGTATTTAAGCGAAAAATTAAGAACTGCCGATACAGATATTTTAAGCTGAGTGAATTAAGATTAAGGCTGGTACAATTAGATGGAGAAATATTGTAAATGGTTTCAATCAAGTGGAACTATGTAGATATATGTCTCGTAAAGGCAACTGTCACGACAACTTGTGCTGGGAATTTCTTTAAAATCCAAATTCCTATATATTGAAGGGATTTGAAAGTATAGAGCAACTTAAAAAAGTACTAAAAAAACATATCATTACAACACGCAACGGATGCAGGCAAAATTAAAACTAAGTCCGATAGAAAATCGAACTCAGCCTAATGAAATAACCGTATCTAATTTTAAAGGGTCACTTTATTTGTCTTACTTTGGTAAGTTCACTGAAAAGTACATTTTTAAATAAGAGCGTTGACGTGGACGAAATTTCATTCGAGTCATCGACTTTTTTCGCTCTTACTTATTAAACCAAAAGTTGTTTATCGTAATATATTAATCTATTTCTTTTAGCAAATTTTCAATTTTAATTACTCGTTCATTTAATTCATCTACTCGTTTTTGTAAAACAAAAGCTTGCTGTTTTTCTACGTTTAGTCTTTCCTCTGCACGCTTCATATTCTTCTTATATGCTTTATAAATAAAAATTACTAGAATAAAGGGAATTGCTATCAATCCTAATATAATAATTGTTGCTATTATATCTCCAAAGTTCACTCCGGATACACCGTTAAACATTAATTTATTCCTCCATTTTCTTATTTTTTTTCATAGTAAGCGTTGGTTCTAACCTAGTAATGAGCTCCTCATTAAGTAAAAAATTGAACGAATTTAGCATATAGTATTTCGCAGCTTTACCACTCTCTAATAATTCCATATCACTTGAAACGAGATTTGCTTCTTCAAGCTTTTGTAAATGAAGATATAAGAGTGGTCTGCTTATACCCAGTTCTCGGGCAAGTTGACTAACATATTGTTTACCATTAGACAAAATGCTAATAATTCTTAACCTTTGAGGATTAGATAAAGCTTCCAAAAACAAAAGTAATTCATTTCCGTTATCAATATGTTTCATATGTAATAATTTTATTACATATGGTGTTTTTTGTCAAGTTACAGCGAGGTTTTTGAACAATTTTTTCTAAGTCTGACTTAAGTGAATCAATTTCATAATACGTATTTTT
>NZ_JBMGUV010000079.1:0-1708 GCF_049058285.1 Lysinibacillus sp. UGB7 | reverse complement strand
AATCGAGTAGGAGGGAGTGATTAACTCCCGACCTCTCACACCACCGTACGTACGGTTCCGTATACGGCGGTTCAATTAAGATGAATAACGCAAAGTTTCGTAACGAACTTGCAGACTTTTCAGCCCTTGGCCATTCCAATAGGAATTGCCGAGGGTTCTGTGTAATATGGGGCTTTTTGAGATGCGCCAGTATCCTTTTCGGGTATTACCCCATTCGTACGCTTTTCCGTATGGAACTTTTAAACGAATGAGATTTCTGACTCTCGTTCGGGGTTTCTTCCAATTCTTCCAAAGGCACATTCGCAACCGCCTTTTAATCCAGCTGTCTAACCTGTTGAATATTGAAGGTGTGTCTGCGAGCGCAAAATATCCGCACCATCCTATTAAATATTGATTTAATTTCTCGATACGGTATTCCATTGAAAATGGCTTCTTTCTAGAGGTAATTTCTCGTATTTTCTTCTTCATTCGTTCAAGGCTTGTTTTCGCGATTCGAACTTTTGGCTCTTTATTCTTCGTGAAGCTAAAACCAAGGAACTTTCTGTTCCATGGGCGGTCAACTGCTGACTTCGTTTCATTTACTTTTAACCGAAGTTTCCTTTCAATAAATCGTTGTACACTTGCCATTGTACGCTCCCCTGCACGTTTACTTTTCACATAAATATTGCAGTCGTCTGCGTATCGAACGAATTTGTGTCCACGCTTCTCTAATTCTTTATCAAGTTCATCTAAAACGATATTCGAAAGAAGTGGACTTAATGGTCCACCTTGCGGTGTTCCTTCGTCTGTACTCGAAATAACTCCATTTATCATGACACCAGCTTGGAGATATTTACGGATAAGTTTTAATAATGATTTATCATGAATTCTTTTCGCTAATGTTGCCATTAATCGGTCATGGTTGACCTTATCAAAGAATTTCTCTAAATCCATATCTACAACCCAACGATATCCTTCCTTCATATAGCCCTTCGCTTTTCGGACTGCGTCATGAGCACTCCGATTTGGACGGAATCCATAACTGTTGTCCGAAAAAGTTTGGTCATATTCCTTTGATAATATCTGCGATATAGCTTGTTGAATCAAACGATCTGTCACGGTTGGGATTCCTAATAGACGCACACCGCCGTCTGGTTTCGGGATTTCGACACGAAGTACTGGTTGCGGTTCATAGGTTCCCGCTAGAATTTGTGCTTTAATGGATTCCCAGTTTTCGAGGATGTGCTGACGTAAGGTTTGTACGGGCATCATGTCTACTCCCTGGCTTCCTTTATTCGCTTCCACTCGCTTTAATGCTTGTATCATATTCGGACGTGCTAGAATTTGATTCAACATTACCATTTCGTTCCTTTCCGTGAATAGCTTGTCTTCTTATGCCCACCTGAACTACACCCTCCGCAAATACCCTCATGGACTTCACCATTACTTTCTAAGCGTGAGGTTTCCCTGTTTTCTGTGTTTATTCATTCAAGGTGGAATGCCAAGGGCTATTCTCTCTTAGTTGTTCAGCCCTTCCGATTAGTTCTAGACCCAATCGTACTATGACCTCTGCTGACTTCTGATGGTTCAGCTACTTGTCACCAAGTAGGTTATGAAGGGTACTTCACGTTTCCATCAGACCTCCCCGGGTAAGCGTATGCACTTTCACACCATCTATCCGCCTCATTTACTCGATATGACCTTCGACAGAAAGGACTTTGTTTTGTAA
>NZ_JBMGUV010000078.1:0-1787 GCF_049058285.1 Lysinibacillus sp. UGB7 | reverse complement strand
ATTTACTTTATAGGGTTCAGTTCAATTTAGCCGAGCTGGTCTTTTTTTAGTTAAGATTATTAATAGTATAAAAATTACAGATTTTTGAAAGTGTTATTTCAAAAATAATAAAAAAAGATAGTTGAAGTATAAATGTCAAACATTCTGTGATAAACATGAAAAATAAATCCTTTGTACTATTGGAAAGAAAATATCACACCTAAAAGTAGCGTTTAATTACCATTGAATTGGTACTGATGGTAATGATAGGATATATATAACTCGAGGGAAAGTAAGCTTATTGTAATTTAAATGAAAATCTAAGGAGAAAAAGAATGAAAAAAATTATTTGTGGAGTGGCAGCTGTTTTTGCTTTTTCAACTGTCGGATCTCCAACATTATTAACATTAGCAAATTATGAATCTAACATACAATTGACATCAGAAGTAAATTTAGGAGATAATTTTAAATTACTATACGACGATGAAAATAAATCTGCTTATCAAATAGTTGATGAAACAGGTAATATTTATGAATATGAGGAAGAAGTAATAAGTCAACTTGATGGTACTGATGAAATAACACGGAAGAAATTTTTAGTTTTATCAAATAAACAAAAGGAATTAGTTGATGAAAAAGTTATCAGTATTGGTGATACAGCGACAGATATTATTATCAAAGATTTATCTAACCCCTATAGTACGGAAATAAAAATCGACAAAAGTGATCTACAATTTAACACTGAGCAATCTTTAAATGAACAATCGTCATATCCAGTAATAACTAATTTTGCATCAGCATCAGTGACATCTGGAGGATCGTATCTTGCTGACATTCGCTACACTGAATCTAAAAATAATAATAATGCAACAGCAATTTTTGGGACTTCTTCAAAGAATACAACACAAACAAATTGGAAGTTCCGAGATTTTAAGGCGGCTGCTGATAATATAGTAACAGAAGAAAAAAGCCTTGTAACATTAGGTGTTGCAGGTGTAGCTGATGCAGTATGGGCGGCTGTAAAAGCTGGAGATCTTTTGTCTTGGGAAGTAATTAAAAAAGTATTTGGTAAGTTAGGGAAGGCTGTGCCAGCTATTGGAACGTTAGTTACAATATATACTTATGTAAATTTATGTCTCACAGCCAAAGAAAAATATAATGCGATTTAAAATATTTTGATTATAAGGATGATTTATTTTGGATATTCTATTTAGTGCTATAATAGTCATTATCTATGTGGGGCTTATGTATTTTATTTTTGGTCAAATAATGAATTTTATGAAACAAAAAACTACTGATTTCATGGCTCAGATTTTACCTGGTTGGATTTTAATAATGTTATCAAGTATTGTTATCTTATTTATTTTTCCAGATTATTTAACAAGCCAAAGAATTTTTCAATTTATAATGTACATTTCTATTGGGGTTTGTTTTGTTTCATTATTTTTATTGATTGTGATAAAAAATATAAGCTTAGAAAAATATAATTCTATTATTTCGAAATTGAAAGCAAATAGGGATATAAAATAAAGAGTATACAAAGCATTCCGTATTCAAATAACGCATATAAACACGCAGCACCTCCTGGTACTATGGTATGCTCCCCATTAAGTAGACAGATTAAAAAATAAAATCTGTTTATCAAATGGGGAGATTTTTTTATGAGAACGTGTAGTTTTTCAAAAGGAGAAAAATTAGAGATTTTAAAATTTTATCATACTGGCCAATTTACTCATATGAAGTTGCCGAATTATATAAAGTGCATCGTGATACGATTAAAGATTGGCAAAATTATTATCGTTATTTTA
>NZ_JBMGUV010000077.1:0-1777 GCF_049058285.1 Lysinibacillus sp. UGB7 | reverse complement strand
CAGCTGATAGCTGGCTGTTTTTTTTATTTTCTAAGAAAATAAAATGATATATATAATGAACAACCGGAAACTATAAAATAATAGTTTCTCGTTGTTTCAGACTATAGACAAACTCAATTTTTTGAGTAGTTTGTCTATAGTCTTTTTTTCATAGAAGTATCTATTATGAAGCCGTTGATTTCCACTACGGCAGACGCTTTTCGCGGGTGATGGCTTCAGTCTCCTCATCGCTACGCCCCTGCGGGGCCTTCAGCCCATGCTATTCCCGCAGAAGTCGCCGCCCGCGCTCCATTCAACTAGTGTACATTTTATCGGCTATTTCTGTCCGAAAGCGAAGGGGGCAACGAATTAACCCGCTCATGCCAGTAATTGAGGCAACTCATTTATTGGAAAAAAACAAAATGAGCGCACCCAAAACATTGCTGTAACTAAAACAACAATTATTATTTATTGTAGAAATGCTAGGATGTCCACAGTAAATGGAATGATTGAAAACCCAAAAGGTAAACTATCATTAGCAATTAAAACAAGTAGCTAGGATTTAGTGCTGTACTTAACAGAGCTGAATTCTTTTGTTTATTAGAATTGTCTTCTATTTTATAGAAGTGAAATCTATCGTTAATTTGACATCAATCTCCTTTTTAAGTTCTAATTCCTTTATTTGATTCTTATAATGTAAAGATTACTTAAAAAAGGAGAGGGAATTTTGTGGATTGATGGCGTTTTTTCGGGTGGGGGTTTAAAGGGCTTTGCATTGGTTGGGGCGTATCAGGTACTAGAAGATCAAAATTTCCGATTTAAGAGGGTTGCCGGGACGAGTGCTGGGGCCATATTAGCTGCATTCATTGCTGCTGGATATAGTGGAAAAGAGATCGAAAGTATGTTAGAAGAGTTAGATGTGCCTTCATTATTAGATCCTCGCAAAACATTTCTACCACTGCCGTTTATGAAATGGGTTAATGTATATAATCATTTAGGTTTATATAAAGGAAAAGCATTAGAAAAATGGTTCTTTCAAAAATTAGCGGTTAAAGGAGTTTATACCTTTGACGATTTACCTAAAGATTCATTGAAATTAGTAGCATCCGATTTAACCAATGGTAGGATGATTGTGTTACCAGATGATTTGCATAAATATCAAATCGATGCAAAAAAATTTTCGGTAGCATGTGCTTTACGGATGAGCTGTGGAATACCATTTTTCTTTGAACCAGTTACTTTAAAAACAGGTAAGGGTGAATCTGTTATTGTAGATGGTGGGGTATTAAGTAATTTTCCTTTATGGATATTTGATGATGGCGATGGACGTAAGGTGCGACCGATAATAGGTCTTAAACTTAGCCGTAGTAGCGAAGAACAATGCCCGCACGAAATAAAAAATGGCTTAAATTTATTTGAAGCGTTATTTGCAACAATGAAGGGTGCGCATGATGAAAGATATATTTCAAGAAGACATGAAAGGGATATTATTTTTATTCCTGTTGATGATTATAGTGCTACACAATTTGATTTGAATGAAGAGACAAAGGAAACCTTGATGGAGATAGGAAGAAATCGTACTATACAATTTCTAAAGAACTGGCCGAGGTATAGAATATGAAAACTACTATTATTATAAATAAATGATAAAAACTATTGACGTTATATAATATTGATGCTATTATATAAAAGTTGCTGTTAAGACATGCAACTACGAGAATATAAAAATAAAATAACTGTTTGACATTATCTCAATAACATGTTATTATATAAAAGTTAGCTCTTACGAGTTAAATAA
>NZ_JBMGUV010000076.1:0-2163 GCF_049058285.1 Lysinibacillus sp. UGB7 | reverse complement strand
TGTACTCCTAACTTGTAAATTATAACTATAAATTCAAAACACTGTTTATAAATGAAGTGGAAAATTATTTTTTCTTCACCACGGAGTGGTGGAAACCGTTGATACATCAATGTTTATAGAGGGAGTTAATGCGAATGGCAAGGTATGGGATTACATGGTATCAAGTTCATGGCATTTTGAGCCTGATAATTTAAAAGCGCTAGCAGGTATGATGGCATTTGAAGGACTCAATCCTTATGAATATCTAACATTGTCTGCACAATCGCTAAAGAAACTAAAATGGTCAGATGAAGTAGTTAGTCACTATGGTATTAAAAAGCCTGGTAGTGAGTCATTTCGTTCTGTAAAAGAAGAAAATTATAATCAAAAAAATAACTAATTAGGGGGACATTATAATGTCAATGTTTAAAAACTTCTTCTACAAGAAAAATAAAAAAGTGGTAGCTACAAAAAATATGTAAGTTCTATCTCCAGTTTATTCAAAAAAGATTACTGGTTCTATCTATTCTGCAGGTGAATTATTGCCACATGCTCGCATGAAACTTATTTTTGAGGATGAAAATGTGATGTATGGTACTTGCTACAACAAAGAAGAAACACTATTTTTCGTAGCAACTCACCATGAGGTAATGGATCATATCAGAAAAGAAGGAGCTGTACCACTAACTCAGACACAATGCTTGCGCCTTTTTAAAGAGAAGAAGCGTATGCAAGCTTTCATTGGTAGTGTGAATAAGAATAAAGGTACTGATCGAAATACACAGTGAAATAATTAAAGAGTTATTAATTTAACCAATCAAAAAAACAATTAAACGATAATCAAAAGGGACGGTATTGTATGAAAAAAACCCTCATTAAAAACAAAGATAATTTACTAGTCACAGAAAGTCTTGTAAATGATCGATTTTCTCTAGTTGAAACACTTGTAGGAGTTATTGGGGAAAAGTACAAGGAATGCATTATAGAATTTTTAAGTTCCGTTACTAAAATTGAAATTTCTCAGGTTACTGAATCTGAATTAAAGGAATTTGGTTTTACTACCTCAATCGCTAAAAAGGTTTTAATGTGTATACATTTCAGTCTTGCTTTAATGCACGTACCATCAAAAGGGGTTATTACTATTCTTTCTCCAAATGATGTTGCTCAAGAAATGATGTATTTGACATATGAGCCTCAAGAACATTTTGTAATACTCGGATTAAACACTCGTGGTGAGATAATTTTAAGAAAAACAATCTTTAAAGGTACTTTAAACTCCACAGAAGTACATCCGAGAGAAGTGATGCGTGAGCTAATAAAAGTATCCGCAGCAAAATTCATTACAGTTCATAATCATCCAAGTGGTTCTACTAGTATTTCTCAAGCTGATAGTGATATTACCGCTAGACTTCAAGAAGTAGGTTATATTGTTGGAATAGAAATGGACGATCATATCATTATCGGTGATAACAAACATTTATCCATGAAAGCAAGAGGATATTTTATCTAAAAATTTTAGAGTACGATGATATGTTTCGTACTCTTTTTCTATCTAAAAGAGAAAGGTGATATTTATGACTGTAAAATTAAGAGATTCTGAGATTGTTAATGCAACGTGTTTAAGAATACCTTTAGATCAAAGAGAAGAGGGCTTATTTTATTATGATGTGCGCCATGACGATGAATGCCAAGGTATTCCTTGTAGTGTAGAATACTTCGTATTTATTAATCATTTGGGTACTATTGTTACTAATAAGCCACTAACTTTGCGGAATGGGTATTTGATATTAAACGAAGATGATCAAAATGCAGTCTTAACTGCTTTCTAATCTAAAACATTAAGAGCGTGACTTTGTATTGAAAATTGAACTGCTCCCTGTCAAGTAGACAGTGGAAATAATAAAAATGCTTTACGCGTCTTGAGACCTGAATTCCAAGGGGCTCAAGCCGTTTAATTTTTCTTGATAGCGCTCTGAATTATAAAACGAAATGTATCCTAAAATTGCTTTTTTTAGCTCTTCATATGTATCATATTTATTTAAATAGTATTTTTCGCATTTGAGCGTACCCCAAAAAGCCTCGATTGGTCCGTTATCGATACAATGTCCCACTCTAGACATACTATGTACCGTCTCGGCATCATCTATCATACGTTTGAAGAGTTTTGAAGTATATTGATAACCT
>NZ_JBMGUV010000075.1:0-2305 GCF_049058285.1 Lysinibacillus sp. UGB7 | reverse complement strand
ATACAACATGGAATCCAGGTTCACCAGCTATGAAAACTGAAACAGAAAACTTCATTGCACAGGCTGTAAAGGATGGAATCGTTCAGGAACCACATTTAAAGGATTTACAGAATGGCGCAATGACAACCGACCGTTTAATGGGTCTGTATATTACAATTCAACAGCGTAAAAATAATGAAAAATAGTTAAAATCAGTACAGTACTTGTTGAATTTAATAATAAAAATACTTGTCAAAACGCAAGTAGAGCAATAAATTAGTGAAAATCTAAAAATATAACCAGATTTCTATGCTATTAAGTCTGGTCTTTTTGTAAATTTATTTGATATATATGGTAGTGTGGTTATTTATCCCAAATCATCATTATTGTATTTTTAATGGTTTCCATAATCCGAAGATTTCTAAGAACGTTCATCTTACTATATTTGTAATTTATTAAAGTTTAATTCGAGTTATATACAAATATAAAAAAATGCGTAATAAACACTTGCTCTTTCTATAGTTGTTATAAAACATACTATATAGGAAACACATAGAAAGGAGGTGACTTTATGAATAAATGTAAATGCAAAGGATATAAGTGTATGTGCAAATACAAGGAGAAAGTGGGAGATTATAATTATGATGAAGAGAATATTTTATTAAATATTCTGGTACAACTCCAAAATCTCCAACAACAACAAGAACAACAACAACAACAGCTTCAAGATCAAGCTCAACTTCAAGCTCAAACTCAAACTGATACCGATACAATATCAAATGTTGGAAACCCTAAGGTTTTCGTGATCAACGTCCCGGCGGCGTAAATTTGGTTTGACATTGAAAAAAATGGCCATCTATCGAAAATAATCAGATAGATGGCCTTTCTTTGTACGTACCGATAAACAATGAGATTGCTAAAGAGGTGTGTGTTCAGTGTAATTTGTTTATATCTATTTGAAACTTATACATAGAATGAAGAGAGGAAGCATAATTATGATTCTTGATTTTTCATATGCCTCCTACAATAATTAAAAGGAGGTGATATTTTGTCGGATATATTACCAGATTTACAAAAATTTATTAATAGAAACGTATTTTTACGCTTAGTTTCATTGGACTCGATCCAAGGCCTTTTGACTCAAGTCAATGAAACGAACAGAACAGTTCTCATAAATAATGAAAATGGAATAAACGTAGTTGGGATTGATGAGATTATTACTTTTTTTGTTATTACTTTTGCATATGTAACGGATTTCCAACTTGATAGGATCTCTGTGATTAACCTGTTCAATAACACCGTTACAACTACTATTCCAGTTATGAATGAGCCTATTGGTATTGCGATTACACCTAATGGTCTTAGCGTCTATGTTGCAAACTCTGGTTCTAGTACTGTCTCTGTCATCAATACTGCCAGCAACACCGTCGTGGCTACTATTCCAGTTGGAAACAATCCTGGGAAAATTGCTATTGCCTCTAATGGTACCCGTGCTTATGTCACAAACTCTAGTTCTAATACGGTTTCTATCATCAATACGTTAAACAACACAGTTATTGGTACTATCCCGATTGGAGCTTCACCTAATAATATTGCGATTACACCTAATGGTCTTCGACTTTATGTCACGACCACTTCTAATACGGTCATTGTAATAAACACTAGCAACAGAACCATCATCGCTACTATTCCAGTTGCAACTTTTCTTGCTGATATTGCGATTACACCAGATGGTACCCGTGCTTATGTTACAAACCTTGGCTCTAGTATAGTTACTGTTATCAATACAGCAACAAATACCGTCATCGATACTATTCCAGTTGCAACACCTTCATATAGTATTGCGATTACACCGGATGGTACCCGTGCATATGTTGGGAATAGGGGACCAGCAACTCCTCCTTCCGCAACCGTTTCTGTGATTAACACAACTACAAACACTATCATTGATACTATCCTACTTCCTAGCCAGATTTCCGCTAAGGACATCGCGATTTCCCCTGACGGTTTTAAGGCTTACTTTGCATTCGGAGTAGGGGGTATCGGCATTATTAATACGTCTAATAATACTTTTAATCCTTCTTCAGTTATTTCAACTGGAGGAGTCGAGATAAGAGATATTGCGATTACACCGACTATATTTTAAAAATTTCTAACTATCTCAATTTCCTCCTACGACAATTAACTGATCTTGAAGTAGATGGATTATATATAGATTGAGCTTATTGAACTAAACCAGCTAATAGAATGTCAAGAAAAACATTTTTAATCGAAAAACACTTCATGTTATACTAAAAATGCGCAAGACAAAAAACCCTCCTCATTC
>NZ_JBMGUV010000074.1:0-2559 GCF_049058285.1 Lysinibacillus sp. UGB7 | reverse complement strand
TAGGGGATAGGGTGCTTTAGTTGAAAAAGAGCTACTAAAAAATCGTCAAACTTTTTTATAAAAACTTAATACTAAATTACCAAAAAGAAAGCATGTTGATCAACTTTTATTCAATATGCTTTCATTTCATTTACTATAAAACATGATCTTTAGAATTACCTTTAATCAAACTTTATTCCAACCAACACTTATACTGAGGTGTTTTTATTTTTGAATAGATGGAGGATAATCATATGAAAATTCAAAAGTTCGAATTAAAAGAAGTGGAAATTGTCACTGTTGACGGTGAATTTGAAAAGCGATTTGTTAACGAGAAAGTACACCCAGCCTTTTTAACGAACGCTGCCGTGAAAAAAGGTTATGATACAGGCTTACTAGAATCGAGTTTGTTTGAAGATTTACTGAAAATAAAGGTCTCTGAAATAATCCCAAACCAATAAGGTTAAAAACAGAGATACGAAGTAGATGATATAGATATATTTCCTGACAAATTCCGTATTTTCACCTCATTATGTATTTTATGTAAATTGTAACACAAAAAAGCCGCAGCGTGGTCAGACGTTACTGCACAATATGAGGATTAAACGAAAAAAGAGCGAATAAAACATCGCTCTATAAATCTATTATGTATTAAAGAAATTACTTGTTTCTTTCAAGTTCTTCGATACGTTTTTCTAGCTTTTTAATCTTACCATCAGCTGATGATGCAAATGCAAACGCAGCTGCCGAAAATGTAAAAGCTACTAAAGCAAAAGTATTCATTGGAAACCTCCTGATATTTATAAAGGAAAACTGTTCAAATTTATTTACGGATGAAAATGGAAAAGGTTTCGAATAGGTTTGTATGCCTTTGAAAATGAAAAAGCCGCAGCGTCTCCACACGCTACAGCCCAGAATTGGTTCATGCCCTTTGATGGTACGTACAACATCATCATACCACAACTTAGGAGGGCAAACCTAATGGGCAAACAAGGGCAAACAGAATTAAATCGTTATCAGTTGGACAAGGCAATCAAGAAGTATCATGACAACATGTGTAAGTACATGAGAATGAAGGATGAATTAGATTCATTGACTGTTGGTGCATCTACAGCTGCATACGGAATTGAAGCAACTATGCCAAAAGCTGTTGGAGGTAACAGTGATCCAGTGCATGCACATGTTCAAATTAGAGCTTCACGTGAGGTACGAATCAACAAAATCAAAAATGAATTGATTGTGGTGCAAAATCTAATCGACAAGGTTTATGGTGACATTGAGCAAGAGGTGCTTTACTGGTTGTTAGAAGGCCTGCCTTTCCGATGGATTGGAGCAAAGCTTAATATGAGCCATACAAGCGTACAACGCATACGCGAGCGTATTTTAGACATGATGTTATTTCATATGAATCCAAAATAATTCTTATAAAATAAATACTTTAAAAATTCCTAATTATTAATTATATTTAAGTTAGTAACTGAATTTGTAATGATACTATCTTTAATATTTTTAAAGATAAGAATATTGGAGAGGATTGAGAGATGATATTTAAAGAAATTGATTATAAAAATATGAATCATCGCAAAGTGAACGGCCTATTTTATGTAAAAAAAATAAATGAAGGAGATAAAAAGTATAATCAAGATAAATCTTCCATTTCTATAGTGATGACACCAGACAACAAAATCTTAAAACCGGCTTTTGATTATATTTGTGCATTAAATGAAAAAAGTAAAGGGAGAAAATATATTGAAAGTTGTTCAGTTTCAATTAGTCATTTTTATAACTTTTTATTATTACATGATCTAACGGGTGAAGAACCACTCACAAGCAATTTGTTAGATTTATACATTAAGTATTTGTCATACATTCCCAAGGGTCTTTATAAAATGCCAGGATTCAATTCAATTCATCCATCAGATATAGAATACATACCAATTCATCCTTACATTGATGGAATTACAAATAAAAATACAATAAGTAGTATTTATAATGAGTGGTATAAAAAGCTAGGTAATACAAATGCTATACATATGATACTTCCTAGTTTAATTCGGGCCGAAATAGATGAAGAAGGTTGGAGATATTCTTTCGAATACATTGCTAAAACTATAAGAAAAACGCTAGATTATTTAGAATGGCTTAGTGAGGATTGTTTTTGGAGTAGACGATTTAAACCATTATCAAGAGAAGTTGTTTCTAAAACATTTATTAAAATTGAGAAGGATTTAATAGAGGTTTGGGATATTGCTGGCAGAATAACGAACAAAACGGATTTGAAACGAAAAGATAACTCTATTGTTAAAAAAAGAGTTTTTACGGAATATGAAATTGAAAAAATTTTTTCAAATGAAATCATCGGATTGTCAACACAGAAAAATATTTTTTTTACAATTCTACTTCATTCTGGTGCGCGAGTTTCTGAAATTTTAAATTTACTTTTATTTGAAGAAATTGTTGAAATAAAAGGAAAAGGTAGTCACAAATATTACGAAGTAAAGTGGGAAGAGTTGTTGACAAGAAATCCCCATATGAATGTCGTTACTGATAATCAAATGGATATTTTAATTGATACAGAAC
>NZ_JBMGUV010000073.1:0-3033 GCF_049058285.1 Lysinibacillus sp. UGB7 | reverse complement strand
TTGTTCTTTGAAAACTGGATAAAACGACATTGATATAGTAACAAACACATTTATTTTTTTAAGTTTTTTAGGCTTAATAACTTTGGTTAAGTTATTAAGGGCGCACGGCGAATGCCTTGGCACTAGGAGCCGAAGAAGGACGGCACTAACACCGATATGCTTCGGGGAGCTGTAAGTGAGCTTTGATCCGGAGATTTCCGAATGGGGGAACCCACTACGTTTAATCGCGTAGTATCTTGACGTGAATACATAGCGTCTTGAAGGCAGACCCAGGGAACTGAAACATCTAAGTACCTGGAGGAAGAGAAAGAAAAATCGATTCCCTGAGTAGCGGCGAGCGAAACGGGAAGAGCCCAAACCAAGAGGCTTGCCTCTTGGGGTTGTAGGACACTCAATACGGAGTTACAAAAGAATGAGTTAGATGAAGCGACTTGGAAAGGTCCGCCAGAGCAGGTAAAAGCCCTGTAGTCGAAAGTTCATTCCCTCCTGAGTGGATCCTGAGTACGGCGGAACACGTGAAATTCCGTCGGAATCTGGGAGGACCATCTCCCAAGGCTAAATACTACCTAGTGACCGATAGTGAACCAGTACCGTGAGGGAAAGGTGAAAAGCACCCCGGAAGGGGAGTGAAATAGATCCTGAAACCGTGTGCCTACAAGTAGTTAGAGCCCGTTAATGGGTGATAGCGTGCCTTTTGTAGAATGAACCGGCGAGTTACGATTACGTGCGAGGTTAAGTTTTAGAAGACGGAGCCGCAGCGAAAGCGAGTCTGAATAGGGCGAATTAGTACGTGGTCGTAGACCCGAAACCAGGTGATCTACCCATGTCCAGGGTGAAGGTAAGGTAACACTTACTGGAGGCCCGAACCCACGCACGTTGAAAAGTGCGGGGATGAGGTGTGGGTAGCGGAGAAATTCCAATCGAACCTGGAGATAGCTGGTTCTCTCCGAAATAGCTTTAGGGCTAGCCTCGTGATGAGAATACTGGAGGTAGAGCACTGTTTGGACTAGGGGGCCATCCCGGTTTACCGAATTCAGACAAACTCCGAATGCCAGATATTTATACACGGGAGTCAGACTGCGAGTGATAAGATCCGTAGTCAAAAGGGAAACAGCCCAGACCACCAGCTAAGGTCCCAAAGTAATCGTTAAGTGGAAAAGGATGTGGCGTTGCACAGACAACCAGGATGTTGGCTTAGAAGCAGCCATCATTTAAAGAGTGCGTAATAGCTCACTGGTCGAGTGACGCTGCGCCGAAAATGTATCGGGGCTAAACGATTCACCGAAGCTGTGGATTGACATCTATGATGTCAGTGGTAGGAGAGCGTTCTAAGTGCGTTGAAGTCAGACCGGAAGGACTGGTGGAGCGCTTAGAAGTGAGAATGCCGGTATGAGTAGCGAAAGACGGGTGAGAATCCCGTCCACCGTATGACTAAGGTTTCCTGAGGAAGGCTCGTCCGCTCAGGGTTAGTCGGGACCTAAGCCGAGGCCGATAGGCGTAGGCGATGGACAACAGGTTGATATTCCTGTACCACCTCCTCACCGTTTGAGAAATGGGGGGACGCAGTAGGATAGGGTAAGCGCGCCGTTGGTTGTGCGCGTCCAAGCAGTAAGGCGTGTGTGTAGGCAAATCCGCACACTGTAACGTTGAGCTGTGATGGCGAGTCCTTTAAGGACGAAGTTCCTGATTTCACACTGCCAAGAAAAGCCTCTATCGAGGTGAGAGGTGCCCGTACCGCAAACCGACACAGGTAGTCGAGGAGAGAATCCTAAGGTGTGCGAGAGAACTCTCGTTAAGGAACTCGGCAAAATGACCCCGTAACTTCGGGAGAAGGGGTGCTCTTGAGCGTGCAAGCGCATGAGAGCCGCAGTGAATAGGCCCAGGCGACTGTTTAGCAAAAACACAGGTCTCTGCAAAACCGTAAGGTGACGTATAGGGGCTGACGCCTGCCCGGTGCTGGAAGGTTAAGAGGAGTGGTTAGCGCAAGCGAAGCTGCGAATTGAAGCCCCAGTAAACGGCGGCCGTAACTATAACGGTCCTAAGGTAGCGAAATTCCTTGTCGGGTAAGTTCCGACCCGCACGAAAGGCGTAACGATCTGGGCACTGTCTCAACGAGAGACTCGGTGAAATTATAGTACCTGTGAAGATGCAGGTTACCCGCGACAGGACGGAAAGACCCCGTGGAGCTTTACTGTAGCCTGATATTGAATTTTGGTACAACTTGTACAGGATAGGTAGGAGCCAGAGATCTCGGAGCGCCAGCTTCGAAGGAGGCGTCGGTGGGATACTACCCTGGTTGTATTGAAATTCTAACCCATGCCCCTTAGCGGGGTAGGAGACAGTGTCAGGCGGACAGTTTGACTGGGGCGGTCGCCTCCTAAAAGGTAACGGAGGCGCCCAAAGGTTCCCTCAGAATGGTTGGAAATCATTCGTAGAGTGTAAAGGCACAAGGGAGCTTGACTGCGAGACCTACAAGTCGAGCAGGGTCGAAAGACGGGCTTAGTGATCCGGTGGTTCCGCATGGAAGGGCCATCGCTCAACGGATAAAAGCTACCCCGGGGATAACAGGCTTATCTCCCCCAAGAGTCCACATCGACGGGGAGGTTTGGCACCTCGATGTCGGCTCATCGCATCCTGGGGCTGTAGTCGGTCCCAAGGGTTGGGCTGTTCGCCCATTAAAGCGGTACGCGAGCTGGGTTCAGAACGTCGTGAGACAGTTCGGTCCCTATCCGTCGTGGGCGTAGGAAATTTGAGAGGAGCTGTCCTTAGTACGAGAGGACCGGGATGGACACACCGCTGGTGTACCAGTTGTCTTGCCAAAGGCATCGCTGGGTAGCTATGTGTGGACGGGATAAGTGCTGAAAGCATCTAAGCATGAAGCCCCCCTCAAGATGAGATTTCCCATTACGCAAGTAAGTAAGATCCCTCAAAGACGATGAGGTAGATAGGTTCGAGGTGGAAGTGTGGTGACACATGGAGCTGACGAATACTAATCGATCGAGGACTTAACCAAAATGTTTGAAACAATCAATG
>NZ_JBMGUV010000072.1:0-3696 GCF_049058285.1 Lysinibacillus sp. UGB7 | reverse complement strand
TCACGGAGTGGTCTTGTTATGGATTATTTAATTAAAGCACCCCATTATCTTAAAATATTTTTTAGTTAATATGATAATGAAGCCACATACTATTGCTATGCCAAAAAACGAGGTGCCTAAAAAAACTACTGGGGAACCTACAAAAACGAACATCACATCGGTATGACTTGTAGCTACATATCCCCCCAATATATCAGGCTTATCGAATTTCGTTTTAATATATGTCCATCCATAGGTACTGAAAAAATATACCATATGTATAAACAGCGAACAAAAAAATGCCTGCATAATTGTTTTCATTACAAACTCCCCCATTTAACTAATTCACAGGAAGGAATCTACTCCCACCTTGGTTATTTACCATCAATATTTTTTCTAATCTAAATATCTAATGTATAACAGGGACGTTCTTCAACTAACCTGCGCCGTTAGTTTAATAATACCTCAAATCAGACCCATTTGGATATTTATTTCCATTTATTGTTGTGACATATACAAAAAATGACCACCCATCACCGGAGTGGTCTTGTTTAAACTTGTTCAACTAAACCCTCTAATCCTTCATTTATCCATTACCATGCCCTATTTCTTCAGCTGCTGCATCAGCTTTCGTTACATGTACTGTACCGAATGGATGGTTAGGAGGAGCATATATCGAATAAAGTTTTAATGGTTCGTTCCCTGTATTCGTTACGTTATGCCATGTTCCTGCAGGGACCATTATCGCAAAATCTTCATAGATGTTCCTTTGGAAGTTTAAATTGTCTTTGCTTGGCCCCATCTGAACAATTCCCTGACCTTGTTCTATACGTAAAAACTGATCAACATTAGGATGCACTTCCAAACCAATATCTTCGCCTACTTCTAGACTCATTACAGTAACTTGTAAATTCGGTCCTGTCCACAACGCTGTACGATAATTATTGTTTTGTTTAGTTATCTTTTCAATATCAATAACAAAGGGGTTAGGTCCATAATCCTTTAGTATGTTTGCTTCCTGAAAATAAGGATTTCTCCCCATGTGCTCTACCTGATTGGGATAGGTCCAATACACAGGTTGATAACTATAATTATACATCTGAGCATTGCCATAATAAGGGTAATACATTTACCTCAATCCTCTCGCACATTATAAAATCATATTATGCAATTTGTTGAAGGGATGTGTTTACCTTTAAAATGAATGGTGAAAATAAGGTTTTCTAAAAGCTATCCCTTACCTCTAACCAGTTATAGAAAGGTACTGAACGCTCTCTATTAGTTGTTTCTTCTATATATGATGAATTTACTAAACTTCATACTAGAACGCTCTACAGCCTTACTATATGCCCCTACAAATACGGCTCTTAATGTACTAGCAACTGTCAGTACACCTTCTTTAATATCCATAGCAATTTTGAATAGTACGTTCTTAGCTTTTATGAAGTCAGGTGCACTATTAACCTGAGTAGCCAATACAACCTTGTGCAATTCATCTTTTAAGTTATCTGCTAAAGGTAAGCTGTGCATGAAATCAAATAGCATCTCTTGGTACTCATTCATGAATTCCTTACAAGCTTCTTTTTCAGCGTGAGCGTTATTATATACTTGCTGTAAAGTGCTTGTTTTAAAAGAAGAAAGATTAAAAGATTAAGATGATTGGTTTTCTGTAAATTGCTCCGAAACCACGTCGTTACTAGCTTCGTTAGCTGTCTCTCGTTGGGACCCGACTTAGGTGTTAACAATGTAGTAGGAATGACTGGTGCTATGAATGCTACTCAAATTAGTGTCCATAATGATTGAAATGAAGTAATTTTAGTCACTCAACAGAGTGGCTATTTTATTTACTCTGTTTTCTTGTAAACAAACAAAAAAGACCAGGTACTCACTTTAAAATGAGCGCCTGGTTATTTGTTTACTACTTCTCGAACTTTATCAAAATTAAACCTTTTAAATGATACTGTTCTTAGAGAGCCTGTGTTAGTTTTCTCTAAATACTGAACCTTACATTTTGTTAGTTGAAGAATCTAAATTTCTGTTCCATTTGAGAGTCTCTTTTTAATAACAAAATAAGTTACTACTCCTAAGCTAATGTAGATTATTAACATACTACTACCCAATATCGCAGAGTATTTATATACATCATAAAGACTGTATATACTTTGTAAAATATAGATTGTTAAAAACACAAATCCTTTCTTTCTGCTTTTCACAAAGACTGAGGAAAAAATAGACAAAACTATACTAACGACTGCCAACTGAAATAAAATGAGTATTGTGAACATCAAAATATTATTATCCATTACACCAATCCCCCCTTCATGACTTCTACAAATGAAATCAATTTCCTTGTTCCGCTAAACTGCTCCGTTAGTACAATAAAATGTTGTATAAAAATTGAAGTCTTATCGTTGTAAATCCGAATAAATTTGACTAGCCTCATCTAAGACGATGGTGCAACATCACTTCAAATGCTTCAAAACCTTTGCCATGACTGACTTTTAACAAAAGTGCATAATACAACGCATAAACAATGTTCATAAGAAAAGCCACAAACGTTGATTTCACAATATTCGTGGCTTTTTCATGTGCGCCCAAACTTTCATTTGGGAACGGTTTTTTAATATAAATCTTATAAATATTCATTGTAAAAATTATTCTACGGATTATGGGATATAGGATAAAAGGTGAAAACTAATTTTATTCTTTATTAGCAAACCATTTTTCACTTAAGTATTGAGAAAACCCGAGAATAATCGTAATACTAATGCCAATTAAAATAAATCGTATATCTTTATTAGGTAAAATTCTATTTATGATAAAAACAGAAATCATTACAATAAGTGCAAATGTTATTGAAAATAATATTTTTTTCAGCATTCGTTACACCAACTTTTTTTGATATATTGTTTATTATACCAATTTTTGGATTGTTTTCTCAATGTTATTAAGCTTCCCAAAGCGCCGTTTGGTAACAATTCTTTCCTTAACGTTGTAAATCTGCATAAATATGGCCAGACCCCTTATTCCACTAAAGCACCCGTTCGTATTATAAGGTCAACCGGAGAAATCTGGTTGACTATTTTTTATTCAATTTATAGATTGATAGTAGCCGGAGTAGAACAGAAGCACCCGTGGGACTTGATCCCGATAACTAAACTGTTCGCCCTCTACTTGTTAACACATGATTAGGCTGGTTGGAACATTGTGATCCCGTATAACAAGCGCAAATATGAATGACAAGGTAGATAGAGGTTGCTGGTCAATCTACTTCATAAGGAGGAGATAATTTATGAATCCAGTTGTAGGTCTGGATGTCGCAAAAGGTGAAAGTCAAATTCAAATGTTCTTGGATAAAAAAAGGCCCTATAATAATAGTGTGAAAGTTGAACATACGGTGGAGGGGCTAGAAGAGTTACACTCTTATTTACTAGATTTAGAGCGTCAAACAGGGATGAAACCACCTGTTGTTTTGGAGTCAATAGGACACTATCATGCCCCAGTTGTTCAGTTTTTAGAAGCAAGAGAGTACATTGCTATTATCGTAAATCCACTAGTATCTTACCGAGCAAAAAGTTCTAACTTACGAAAAACCAAAGAAGTGTTATTTAATTTAAAAGATTTTATTGATAATCTATTAGCTGGTTTAGCTTAAGAAGATGTTTTATGATTAAGGTTTTTTCCCTAAAGAAAATCCTTCAAATAGTCGACCGCCGT
>NZ_JBMGUV010000071.1:0-4738 GCF_049058285.1 Lysinibacillus sp. UGB7 | reverse complement strand
AAGATTGATCAAAATGAATTCTTCTATTATGAATTAGTATACATTTTTTATAAAAAAGTTTGATCTTTTTCCAGCTATGTTGTTCAACAATTGCGCCCTTTAATGGAGGAACATGCCAGAGGGTGTCAAACAAAGAACTAAGGCTTATGTAAGACTCGTTGGCCTTCCCCATTTAATTAAATACGATTCAAGCTTAGCAAAGTCAGTTTTACCGTAAATTAATTTGCTGTTTTTAATTGGTTCAATCTCTATTGTCTGGTAATCAATGATGTTCAAACCCTCACCGGAATTTTTGTAAATCTGGAATACTTGCCTCTTCTTTTGTACGTTGTGGGTGGCACTTCCATTTTACCAAAGGATGGTTTCTTTTTGTTTTTCTTGACATAAAATGGGGCAATCCCTCAGCCAATTTTCCATGACTTTTGGGACAGCCCCTCTAATCCTTTAACTGATAGAAAACCTGTTCAATTTTGCCTCAGTAGCAAGCATGACAATGTTAAGCGCATTCCCTCGGCTATCTTGTCCCCTTCTGAAATAGAGACTGCGTAAAAAATTCTTGCTGTTCACGCGAGCAATCACCTGACTGCGACTTCTCGGCAAATGGCAGCATTGCGCTAAGCCGCTAATCCAATCAGCGATTTCTTGATGTAGAAGTAACTCTTTTTCAATCATCGTATCCACGATGTTGACCAACCGCTCATCATCCTCATCGCTAAAAACGTGTCTACCATTATGAAGCATGCCAGAAATAGCGACAAGAACCTCACGCAGCATTGCGACGCTGCTCTCCTCGCACTGCACCAGCTCGACAAAAACATCTGCACCGTGAGACGCGCTGTGAGCCCAGCCTCCTACTGAAAGGTAACCTCGCAGATCCTTCTCCTCTTTATAATAACGGAGCATTGCATGCATCAATTGCTCAATTTCAGCTTGATTGAAAAATGGATTCTGTCTGTGGCGTTGCACAATCAAAGCGATAGGCAAGGCAGAGAACGTCCTTGTAAAAACTGACTGATCATCCTCGTTGCCAATATTATAGAACAAATGGTTCTCATCAGTCAGAACAGTTAAGAGGCTACGCAACTCCTCTTCACTGAACCTATTCTCTTCCTTAATCCACATATAAAACATCGGATATATCAGGTTATCCCGTAATTCTGGCTGAGGATCGCCAATATATTGAAGTAACAAAGGTAAGAAATCTTGATGCTGCTCACCTTCGCGTAACTGATACTCATCCTTCTCAATTCTTTGCAAATCCAGCATCAATTTGGTCCTTGTATCGCTCATTTTCCCATCCCTCTCATCATTCGTTCACTCGCCTCGCCTTGATTCTCTTCGTAAATTGTGTTTAATAATTCTTTAGTCACGTATATTCCTTCGTCCACTGATAGTCCCCTGCTGAGCAGAAGGTTTTCAAAGCATACAATAAAACACTCTATAAAATTCTGAAACTTGAATTTTGTAGAGTGCTTCGTTGTGATTATTTCATGACACGGTACATAAATGCCACGAATTGTACACGTGTCACTGCCTGATTTGGTCTGAAATTACCATTGTAACCCAATGCAATGCCGTTATATGCTAGTGCGGCAATATAGTCATAGCTCCAATGTGTTGTTGGAACGTCCTGGAATGTGCTTGTCCCAGCTGGTGGGATACCAAATGCGAGTACAAGTATTTCCGCCATTTGTCCACGTGTTAGCGATTCATCTGGACTGAATGCCCCGTTTGAACCGTTTACAATAGCTGCCTATTGTAAACTTGTAATTGCCTCATAAGTATGGCTGACTCGTTGATACATCACTAAATGATACGTCCTTTCGTTTAAGTGTTAGCTCAAAAGTCCGTGCGATCATGACTGCAATATGCTTACGTTTAATTGGTTCATTCGGTCGAAACGTGCAGTCTGGATAGCCTGTGATAATACCACGAGCTGCGATGTCTTCAATCATGTCCTTAGCCCAGTTTTCGTGGAGATATCGTTGAATGTAATATTAGGCTTTGGATCTACAGGTTTTTCTGGTTGCTCTGGCCCTTCAGGTGTTGGCTCTATTGGTGCTGGTAAGGATTTCCGTCTTTTAGAACAAAAGCAGTTTTACTTTCCACACCTGTAGCAGATATAGACTTTATACCATATGTGTATACTTTACTATTATTTGCAATAGTATCTACATAAACAGTATTACCTTGTGTGTTATAAACCACGTCTACTATATTTTTAACGTCTTCGTATGATCCTTCTTTTGTTCCATCAAATCGGTATATTACATATTTCCTTGGTTGAGTACTATTTTTATCTGTAATAGTAAGCTTCATGCCGAAAGACTCTTTACTCAATTTAACATCAGTTGGACATAAAGGTATTGCAGAGCCTTTCCAATAAATTGTAGGTGTTAAAGCTTTATAATTGTATAGTTGCTGATTTAGATAAGAAGCATATCCAAGAGCGTTATTGTTAATACTTCTTAGAGAAAAATGCATTTGTCCTTGAGCATTTTTATTTGCTCTGTTGGCGATTACTTGGCTGATAAGTTCCGTCTTATTATTCCATGCAGTATCAGAATCATTTCCAACTTTATAATCGGCCATGCCAATATATAGATTAACAGGATGGGCTTTTGCGTACGTTTGAACTTCTCTTCCCCACCAATCTAATAAAACAGAGTAACTTGCTGCTTTATGATTTCTGGACCAATAGATTTGAGGAGCAATATAATCGATACTTCCATCTTTAATCCACTGTCTTGTATCAGCATAAATATCATCGTAGTTACTCATTCCATTCGTGTTACTACCAGTAGAATCTTGCCCTTTGTTTCGCCAAATTCCAAACGGAGATATTCCATATTGAACATGAGGTTTAATTGCATTAATGCTTGCATAAACCTTTTTTACTAATTGATTAACATTATTTCTGCGCCAGTCTTCAATATTATTGAAAGAGCCACCATACTTTTTAAAAGTTTGTTGATCTTGAAAAGTCTCTCCTTTTATTTTATAAGGATAGAAGTAATCATCCATATGTACAGCGTCGATATCATAGTTGCTTACTAATTCTTCTATGGTTGATAATAAGTAATTTTGAACTTCCGGCAAACCAGGATCTAAATAGTATTGTTTACCGTATTTCACTACCCAATTAGAATTTTTACGGGCTACATTATCGGCAGCAAGATTAGACAAAGATTGCGAAGGCATAGTGACCCTATATGGGTTTACCCAAGCATGAAGTTCTAATCCTCGCTTATGTGCTTCGTCCAGCATTATTTGCAATGGATCAAAACCCGGATTGGTCCCTTGTGTATTGCCTGTTATATACGATGACCATGGAGCAAGCTTAGACGGGTACAGTGCATCATTTAATGGCTTAACTTGAAAAATAACTGTATTAAAGTTATCAGCTTTTAATTTATCTAAGGTACTTTGAACCCATTGAGTATATTGGGTTTTACTCATACCTGCCTTCATATCAATATTAGATACTGTTGCAATCCAGGCTGCACGCATTTCATTTTGAGGTAGTGAATTAGCTGTAGCCTTTTGATTTGTAAAAACAGGGATAAGTAAAAGTAAAACCAAAAAAGTTACTAAGCACTTTCCAAAAAAATTTTTAAACATAAATAATGAAATCTCTCCTTTTTTAAATAATTATTTTTTATAATAATTTTTCAACAACTAATTCTCAGCTATTAAAACCTAGCTGTTACTATAACCTAAGTAAATACCATATCAGCCGATTCTATGTAGGAACTGATTTATCCTTCCAAAAAGTGTCTTACAGTAATTAGGTCTGTAGCGTTTTGTCGGCAGGACCCTCTATTGGTAATTTCAATGGTTTGCGAAGCTCGTTGGAAAATTTTATTCTTGTTTCTTCGCTCACTATATAATACCACAAATCCCCAATTATTCTCCCTTCACCGTTAATTTCCTTTGTTTAATATTCTTACGCCAATTTTATGAGAGCGTTGAATAGCAATTATTTGATCAATTGTTAAGTTCGTTTGAATATTTTTTTCTAGTGTAGCTTTAGAATAATGATTGATTAAAATATTTTCTTCAACCTTTATTTATTAGCAAATGCAAAAACTCCATTTTGAAAAAAGATTGATCAAATTGGAGTTAATTTTTCTAACTAAGTATGAGATTTTTATAAAAAAGTTTGATCAATTAAATGAGCCTTATTAAACTAAAGCTCCCTGTTTGTTTAAGTACATTTACTCACAAACTTAATTCTAAAAAAAGCTTAGGAGTACTTAAGCGTAATTACCACTTATCATTATTCTTATGAATTTTTCTATAAACGTAATCTGCATTTTTAATTCCTATCCAATTACTAATAAAATTAATACTCACAATAAAAATTCCAAATAAAACAAACGCCATACTGTAATGACCTAAGAAAATTAAAACAAAAGCAGCAACCAATATTAATATCATTAAAACTATTACCGTGACTTGTAATTTTCCCTTCTTCTTATCATTCATATGTTCAACCTCCTATCAATTCGCCAATATTTTTCCGTATCTTTTAATATGTTTTCAATGGTTTACTTTACCACATTCTAATATTTACAATACAATCCAGTATAAACCTTCTTAAACTAACCTCCCTCCCTCTATAAACATTGATGTATCAACGGTTTCCACCACTCCGTGGTGAAGAAAAAATAATTTTCCACTTCATTTATAAACAGTGTTTTGAATTTATAGTTATAATTTACAAGTTAGGCGTACG
>NZ_JBMGUV010000070.1:0-5022 GCF_049058285.1 Lysinibacillus sp. UGB7 | reverse complement strand
AGTTACCCTTGCTATATTTACTCTATTCACAATCAACTTATTTTTACAGTGGATAGATACAGAGAAAATCAGGCTAATAATGTTTTTTCTTACTGCCAGACCTGAGTATCTCTGTATTTTTTCTTGAAATTAAAACACAACTATCAAATATTAGAAAGTGCTACTAATAAATGGTCAATTTCTTTACATGTTGTCTTTTGTCCAAAAGATATTCTGAAAAATTGACGAGCTTCTTCCATTGTATAGCCCATCGATATAATTGCTTTCGTGCCAGATTCGCTGTGTATATCACATGCACTACCTGTAGAGATGCATATACCCGCTTCATTTAATCTTAATAATACATATTGTCCTTCTACTTTTTCCATCAGAATGCCACATATAGTTGGTAGTTGCTTCCTACATTCAATCATTCGACATGTTTTTGGTAATCTTTCTTGTAAATATTGGCGTAATGCCTCATAATTCTGCTGCTTGTAATGAAAGCCTTCTATTGCAGTTGCAAATGCTACAATGGCTGGTGTATCTAATGTTCCTCCCCTTAACCCGCGCTCATGAGTCACACCTGGTGTTAATGCAGGCACACGAATTTTTGGGTTTATATAAATAGCCCCACAACCTTTAGGTCCAGCAATTTTATGTGCTGAGACTGTAATAGCATCCACCTGCTGTTCAAAAGTAACTTTACAAAACGACTGTACGCAATCTACATGAAAATATATATCTGCTGCTTTAGCAATAGTTGCAACTGCATCGATAGGTTGGATAGCACCTATTTCTGAATTAACATGTTGGATTGTAATAAGCGCCGTATCCTCTCTTATTACTTCACGTAATTGCTCCACTTGAATACAACCATTTTGCTGTAAGGGTAACTTTGTCACAACAAATCCCATTTTTTCAAGCGTATTTAATGCTGCATGAACTGATGTATGCTCTGCTTGCGACGAAATAATATGTTTTCCTTTCTTTGATGCTAAAGCAAGTGACACAATCGCTAGCATATTCCCTTCCGTGCCACTTCCTGTGAAAATTATGCCATCACTTTTAACTTTTAGTGCATTTGCCACAACCGATCTTGCCTGCTCTACAAAATAGCTTGCTTGTCCTCCTAAGTCATGTAAACTCGCACTATTCCCATAATAACGCTCCGCTACTTCACAATAAGCCTGGAGCACTGTTGGTGACATTGGTGATGTTGCTGCGTAATCCATATAAATCATCTTATTTTCATCCTCTCTATTTACTTCAGGTCTTGTTTTCTTTTTTATTTTATGTAAAGATATGTGTAAAGACAACTGTAAAGAAGGTAGAGCTATGGATGTAAAGACAGATGTACTCATTATTGGCAGCGGTATTGCAGCACTTCAGGCCGCTAGACTACTCGGACAGCAGTTTCAAGTACAGATAGTTACAAAATCTTCTGTTGATATGAGTAGTTCATATCGGGCACAAGGTGGTATTGCGGCGGTCACAAAACAAGAAGATAAAAACACTTATCACATTGCAGATACATTGACTGCTGGTGAATATCATCATGAAATAAAGCATGTTGAAGCACTTATAAACGAGGGAACAGAGATTATACAGCAGTTCCTAACAGATGGGCTTCCAATAGATCGGGAGGCATCTGGGAAACCAGCTCTCGGGTTAGAAGGCGCACATAGTCATCGTCGCATTTTACATGCTGGAGGAGATCGTACTGGGCAAGTTTTTGTAGAGTATTTGCTCAAACAGCTTCCTTCAAACGTAGTGTTAAACTGTTACGAAATGGCTTTTGAACTTCTTATAAATACTGATGGTGCTTGTATCGGCGTGCTTACACAGGGAAAACGAGGCATAAAGCGATATTTTGCTCATCATGTAATACTTGCTTCAGGTGGTGCCGGTGCCATTTATCCAAGTAGCTCAAATTATACAGTTAACACTGGTGACGGCATTGCACTAGCATTCCGTGCAGGGGCAGCAATAAGTGATATGGAGTTTATGCAATTCCATCCAAGCCTTCTTTGGTGCAATGGGGTAGCGAAAGGACTTGTCTCCGAAGCCGTTCGTGGGGCTGGTGGTATTTTTGTAGATGCACAGCGTCAACCAATTATGAAAGGAGTACATCCACAGCTTGATTTAGCACCACGTCATGTTACAGCCCATACGCTGTTTAAAAAACGGATTACTGGACAAGAAACATTTATTGATATTTCTGGCATTCAGCAGTTTGAAGATAAATTCCCTACGATTGCAAAGCTTTGCTCTGATAATGGCGTTGATTTACAAACCGGCTTAATTCCTATTGCGCCAGGAAGCCATTTCTTAATGGGTGGTATTATCGCAGATGAAACAGGTGGGACGTCGATCCCAAATCTATACGCCGTTGGTGAAGTCGCATGTACGGGCGTCCATGGTGCAAATCGTTTAGCAAGTAATTCCTTGCTGGAAGGTATTACGTTTGGACATAAAATGGCCCATGCCATTTTACAAAGAGGCTGCAAGCAAAAGAATTTCGCTGAAAGGTACAACGTCCATAAACTTCCCTTACCGTCGTTATTAACAAAAGAAAAATTACAACAGAATATGATGCAAGCTTTGGGCATTGTACGAAATCCCAATGATATGCAGCAATTTGCCAAACAATTACCATCGCTACAAACCTTACAACGAGTTGATGTAATTGGACTGAATCAACAGGAACTTGAAATTTATATGATGCATATCGTCGCATCACTGATGGTACATGCTGCACTTACACGCACAGAGACACGCGGGGCTCATATTCGTAGTGACAAACCACATAATGATGCATGGTGGACCCAACGCTGGATTATTTTTGAACATGGGCAAATGAAAGTGAGGAAAACATTATATGAATATCATCAAACTCGAGGAAATGCTCAAGCAATTTTATAACGAAGATATAGGGGATGGCGATTTATCAAGCGAGTTCATTTTTACAACTGACCAAAGTGGCTCTTTCTCCTTTTATGCGAAAGAGAGTGGTATTTTTTGCGGAGCGTTTATCATCGAGCACGGCTTTCGAGTACTAGATACTTCAATGCATATCACTTTGTTTAAAAAAGATGGTGATGCTGTGAATGCTGGTGATGTACTCGCTATTGTTAAAGGACCTCTACAAAAGTTATTAATGGGGGAACGTGTCATTTTGAATCTCATTCAGCGCATGTCTGCCATCGCGACAGCTGCAAATTTAGCTGTTCGTGAAACAGCGGGTACTGGTGCAAAAATTTGTGATACCCGTAAGACAATACCTGGATTACGTATGCTCGATAAATATGCTGTTCGTACAGGTGGTGCCTACAATCATCGAAGTGGCTTATACGACGCTATTATGCTAAAGGATAACCATATTACTTTTGCAGGAGGCATTACAAAAGCAGTGCAAGCTGCACGTAACAAAGTTGGGCATACTATAAAAATTGAAGTTGAAATTGAAACAAAAGACCAATTGGACGAAGCAATTGCATCAGGTGCAGACATTATTATGTTTGATAATCGAAGTCCTGAAGAAATACGGGCATGGCTTCCATCTGTTCCTGCACATATCACGACAGAGGCTTCGGGTGGCATTACTCTGGAAAATCTCCGTGCCTATTCAAAATCTGGTATTCAATGGATATCACTTGGCGCACTTACTCATTCGGTGAAAGCTTTTGACATTAGCGCACTTGTACAAATGAAAGGAGATCATCCACTTGTCAATAACTAGTTTATTACAACAAACTACACTGCTCCCTGAGCATTATCGAACACTAACAACAACTGACATGGAATCTCGCATACTAGCTATTAAAAAGAAACTAGGTAGTAAGCTCTTCATCCCTGGTCATCACTATCAAAAAGACGAAGTGATTCAATTTGCTGATGCAACAGGAGATTCCTTACAACTTGCGCAATTATCCGCCGCGAATAAAGAAGCTGAACATATCGTTTTTTGCGGCGTACATTTTATGGCAGAAACAGCGGATATGTTAACAGCTGATAAACAGCATGTTTACTTGCCAGATATGCGTGCAGGCTGTTCAATGGCAGATATGGCAGACATTTATCAAACAGAACAAGCATGGCCCATCTTACAGCAACTTTTCGGTGATACAATTATCCCGTTAACATATGTCAATTCGACTGCTGCAATCAAAGCATTTACAGGACGTCTTGGAGGTGCATGTGTAACATCCTCCAACGCAAAGGAAATGGTAAAATGGGCATTTAGTCAAAAGCAACGTATTTTCTTTCTACCCGATCAGCATTTAGGTAGAAATACCGCATATGATTTGGGTGTACCCCTTGAAAATATGGCTGTTTGGAATCCACATACCAATACCCTTGAGACAGAACAGTCACCAGAAAACATTCAAGTAATTTTGTGGAAAGGACATTGTTCCGTCCACGAAGGCTTTACCGTGCACCATACGGAAATGGTTCGTCAGGCACATCCAAATATACGCATTATCGTGCACCCTGAATGTAGCCGTGGGGTTGTTGCGGCAGCGGATGATGCGGGCTCAACAAAATACATTATTGATACAATTAATAATGCCCCTAGCGGTTCCGCATGGGCAATCGGCACAGAGATGAATCTAGTTAATCGTATTATCAAACACCATCCAGATAAACAGATTATCTCGCTAAATAAGAACTTTTGTCCTTGTCTCACAATGAATCGAATTGACCTCCCACATCTACTTTGGTCACTTGAAAGTATTAAACAAGGAAAGCCACATAACCGTATTAAAATTAATGTTCATACTGCAGAAGAAGCGCGTAGTTCACTCGAAAGAATGCTGTCACTTGGATAATAAAAAATCGTCTACTCTTTTTCGTAGACGATTTTTTGTTTCTAAAATGACAACAATGTTTGGAGTAATAATAATATTAAATGTTTAAGTAAATCCAGTTCAATACAACATATTCAGTTTTGTTTTTCATAATGAAAAAGGAATAGATTGGTCTCTTTGTCTGTAGTAGCTACCTCCTTTCTCGAATACTTAAACGCTATTTTTATATTCT
>NZ_JBMGUV010000069.1:0-5238 GCF_049058285.1 Lysinibacillus sp. UGB7 | reverse complement strand
TGAAGAAATCAAGAGAAAGAAAAAATAAGTAAGCCGCTTTAGCGGTTGGTGTGGAAACGGAGTGCGGTTGGCGGACCTTCAGGATGGGCCAGTACCCCAGCGTTTCACGCGCAGAGCAAACCACCAGTTATACTGGTGGTTCTGATTCATGAAAAGGGCCATTTAGTTGAATAAAATACAATAATTAAATTGGACATGGCGATTGTGAAGAGAAGTACTTAAACTAACGGAGCAATTTAGTTGAAGAATCATTGGTTCATACAGTGATAATTGTAAAAGAGGCTTATTTTGTTGACTAGCCTCTTGTTTTATTGAATTTCTATCAAAGAATACTATTGATTATATTGTCTGTATGCTCAATAATTTTCTTCTTCATTTTTTTTACTTCCGTTTGACTATAAAAATAAAATAACAGCCAAACAAATGCAAAAATTAATACATTAAATAGCAACAATAGGATAGTTAGTTTTATCGAAAATGTAGGAATCCATTTTAAAGAAAAGGCAACAACTATAAAGGTACCTATAGCTATAAAAAAATGACAAGCACTTTGTTGTAAGAATGTTAAACGTTATATTTTATAGATGTATGAAGGGAGTATACAAGCAATTCCAACAATATTTGAATATTTGATCCTAATACTTGTTGAGGAAAAGTAGCCATAACAGCATCTAAAAACAAATCTCCTTTAATCCAATAAGATTAACAATAACAAAAACTGTACATCCCATACTTATACCGAATCCTAAACTCTTGAAAATGTTCATGTAACTATACCCCCAAACGCTCTTTAAATGTTTTTTTATAATTACGAGAAATCACTATTTTATTTCACCCTTCACCATTAAACTATAACACTATAATAAAAATATTAAACTATGTTTTACTAATATATTATTTATATTCAAAATTACCATAAATAGTATTATAATTTAGAAAAAAATAAAATTACAAAAAAGAAACCTGAAATAACTAGTAAAAACCCTATACCCAATAACCAACCAATGATGTTACTAAGGTTTAAGAAACTAAAAATTTCAATAGTATAAACAAATATTCTTTTATATATTGGCTTATCACTATAATCCCCTAATTCATCTTTTAATTGAACAAAGCCAATAGGAATTATAAAAAATCCTATTATGATAAGTACTATACCTAAAAATAAACCTAACATTTTAAAAAAACACTCCTTTTAGAATAAATCCTTTTTTTGAATAAAATTTTTATTCTCTTAAAAAATATTATTTAAACCATAACATAATACTACTAAAAAAAGGATATTTAAATAACTTTTTCTTTATCATCAAAAAATATGTATCAATTTATTTTCCAATAAATTAGACTGAAATTCTTTTACAGTGAACATGGTAATAAAGAAAAAATGATCATCGATTTACTTTCTCAAAACAGAGATGATGTAACTGCCTATTATTCTAGATTCAAAAGATACATCCATAGGTTTATTTAATAAAATTTAATCTAATACTCAACATTTCTTTGTCGCCGTGTACTGTGAAGGAATCTACTTAAAGGAACGGGGGCTTTTGCTTAATAATATATGGCAATGATTTTCAACAATCGGGCGCGATTGTGGAGCAACACAGGTCGAAAATAATCAAACTTTTTTATAATTACCTAACTTAAAACTGCTAAAGAGGAATCCCTTTTAATCAATCTTTTTCAAAAGGGATTCTTCTTATTTATCGTAAAATGAGGGTTTGCGAGGTATTTTTGCTCAAACTTTATTTCAAAGCAACATGAACATTTTGATTTGTGATGATGATAAAGAAATTGTAAAGGCGATTAGCATTTATTTAGAAAATGAGGGATATAAAGTATTCAAAGCTTACAATGGTATAGAGGCAATCGATCTTATTCGAAATCACGTTATTCACCTAATTACTATGGAATATCGGAGCAGATGATTATATGGCCAAGCCATTTAATCCATTAGAACTTGTGGCTAGAGTGAAATCGCAGCTAAGAAGGTATACGACATTTGGGAGTCTTGAGGTGAGTAGTTATGTATTGCAAACAGGCGGGCTCATGATTGATGATGAACAGAAAGTCATTACCGTTGATAAACAAGAGGTTCATTTGACACCAGTGCAGTATAAAATTTTAAAGCTTCTCACAGCAAATGCTGGGAGACCGCACTTAGACAAATAAAGGTGAACCGTATCATAAGTAAGTGCGGTTTTATTATGCATATTTTTGACAAAGTAACGAAAGAAAAAAAGCAAACATGGGAAGCGCTTTTACACCAAATGACGTTGATTTGGGAGAGATAGAGAGGAACTGATTTGTATCTGGCAAGAAATTCAGTAAGTATATGTCACAGTTAGTTAAGTAGGAGATAATCTTTTTAAAGGGATTGCTTTATAATAAATACCAAAAAGAGAAATTGCGCTGTGCAATTTCTCTTTTTGCTTGAACTGAAATTAATTATAAATCATCCTCGGAAACTTCATTATTATTTCATTGCCATTGCCATTGCCATTGCCATTGCCATTGCCATTGCCCGTTGCCATTACCATTGCCATTACCGTTGCCATTGCCATTACCATTACCGTTGCCATTACCATTACCGTTGCCATTGCCATTGCCATTGCCATTGCCATTGCCATTGCCATTGCCATTGCCGTTGCCATTACCGTTGCCATTACCGTTGCCATTACCGTTGCCATTACCGTTACCGTTGCCATTGCCATTGCCATTACCGTTGCCATTGCCATTACCATTACCGTTGCCATTACCGTTGCCATTGCCGTTACCGTTGCCGTTGCCATTGCCATTGCCATTGCCATTGCCATTGCCATTGCCATTG
The DNA here is from genome assembly GCF_049058285.1 of Lysinibacillus sp. UGB7. NCBI lineage: Bacteria > Bacillati > Bacillota > Bacilli > Caryophanales > Bacillaceae > Lysinibacillus > Lysinibacillus sp. UGB7. The sequence goes on along the minus strand of NZ_JBMGUV010000069.1, from coordinate 2,408 downwards.
CCATTGCCATTACCGTTATCATTGCCGTTGCCGTTGCCGTTGCCGTTGCCGTTGCCGTTGCCATTACCGTTGCCATTACCGTTGCCATTACCGTTGCCATTGCCATTGCCATTGCCATTACCATTACCGTTGCCATTACCGTTGCCGTTGCCATTACCGTTGCCGTTGCCATTACCGTTGCCATTGCCATTGCCATTGCCGTTACCGTTCCCGTTACCGTTCCCGTTACCGTTGCCATTGCCGTTGCCGTTGCCGTTGCCATTGCCATTGCCATTGCCATTATCGTTGCCGTTGCCGTTGCCGTTGCCATTACCATTGCCATTACCGTTACCATTACCTTGCTTTACAAACCCATCAAATGTTAGTGTGTGCTCACCATACGTTCCCGTAATCGTCGTATTACCTTGACCTTTCCCTTTTACTACCCCTGCTTTTACAGTAGCTATTTTATCATTCGCTACTTCGTAGGTTGCAAGCTTTGTAACATCTTGTTGTACTTTCACATTGGAACGGACTTCTTTTGCTCGTGCATTAGAGAATTTTTGGCCTTTGACTTGGCTTATTCCTTGCTCTAGTGCAACAGGCTTTTCAGATAAATGAACGATGACTGCAACCTCTTGATTGCCTGATACATTTTGTAAGCTTTCGTGGAGAGTTGGACCATCTTTAGACAAACTTAGCTGTTCAGCACTAGCACTCGACAATGGAACCAATAGAGAAAGCACCATAACGAAAACTAGATTACTACTTAAGAACTTCATAAACTTAAAATTTTTCAAATCTCATTTCCTCCTATTTCTTTAATTGTCACGCTTTTTCATTTCAGTGTGATATTTCCAATTTATCACAATGGAACTAATTCGAAAATCATAATATTTAAATATTCTGAAATATTGATAATTAGTATCAATTTATGAAATATAAATTAAATCTATCTTCCTGGTGGTTGAATAAAAAAGTAGAACTTTAGAACGGTAAACGACTTACAGTAATTCATTAAATTTTTCAATTAATCCTATCAAGGCAGCAGTTGTAGATGCAGTCGGTGGTGTAGCTGCTTATAGAAAATTAGGAGGGCAGTAAAAGGAGTGATTGGAGGGGGTCAGACAGATGAAATTGTGCAAGACCAAACAACAATGTACGTCATAAACAATCTTGCCAAATTAGCTAGTTTTGCTTTTTAACTTTCTTTTATCTTCTTCTGAGTCCAAAGAATGCATTTTATCCTCCAGCGAAGTGAATAGATTCATAATGATAACTGAGCCATAATCTAATAAAATTTTCTACATTAAACAGCATTAGTGTTTATACATATTAAATTACCAACAAGATAAAATTAGCTAACTTTATTGTGGAAAAAACTAAAAATACACAAAACAACATAATAAGTATATATGTATATATTTTGTTTAAGGTATACTATTTTTGTAGTAATAAAAGAGGAGTTCTAATGGCTAGAATTAACCCTAAATTTGCTAAGTTTTCAAGGGGAAAACAAGGTTATTTTGATATTTTAGGGAATATGAATAATGTAAAATTAACACATCAGCAATTATATGAGATGTTATTAAATGAAACTACATATGCAGAGTGCGAACAGGTATGGCGAGGGGAAATGCCTGTAGCAACTGGTAACAAAAAACATGCATTATTAAGTTTAGCTATGCTTATGTTCGAACAAGAAATACATTTCGGTAACGAAATGTTTCAAAGAAGATCCCATTATAGTCCAAATGTAAGTAGTCCTAATTATGTAAGGTCAAGAGATTTATTAATGGGTTATGTCCGATATATGTTCGTTCAAGGGAATACACAATGTTTAACACCATTCCAAGTGGATTGTTAAACCCACCTAAAGATAGGGATATTATAAGAGACTACTTTGAAGTTTTAAAAAATGATCAATTAGCAAGTGCATTAATGGGTAGAAATAATATTGTGAGCGCATTTAAACAAGTGGCAAGTCAGGCTCCTAATAATCCCGCACTGTAAATTCATAATAAAACACTTGCTAATAAGATGTTGGAATGAAATTTTATCGAAGGAAGATGAGAAATCTGTTAATCAAGCGCACAGTTCCCCTAGGAGAAGACACCGTGCGCAAGTGAAGAAATTTTTATCTTAGTAAAAATCTTCAAGGTATTTTTCTAACTCTTCTATTGAAATAATAGAGAATTTTTTATCTTTATAACTTATAAACCCTTCATTTCTGCACTGAGCTATTGATCGATTTAAACTTCTAATTGGTGCATGAACTTCACTCGATAAAATTTGCTTAGTAATACAATCTAAGTCACCAATTTTATAATGATTATGCATACTTAATAATAGACGATCCTTTACTGTTAGAAGTGATAACTGCACCGCGGTATCTGAACTTAGTATTAATTTTGAGGCAAGTTGTTTAA
>NZ_JBMGUV010000068.1:0-5601 GCF_049058285.1 Lysinibacillus sp. UGB7 | reverse complement strand
TAAAATACGTATTATGAAATTGATTCAGTTGTAAAAGTAGGTTATTTATATTATGTTCTTATAATTTTTCGAAAAGGAGAGTTTATGAAAAAGATTATTGTTTTTGTATTAACGATATTTATATTATTCTCAGGATTCGCAACACAAAGTTATGCGTTGTCAGATTCGAAATCTGCGGCAATACAAACGTTGCTAGATGATGCCTCTCGTATATCAGGTGTGCCGGGAATGTCAATCTCAATACTTGCTGATGATAAAGTGTTCTACTTTTCTTCAGGATATGCAGACCGTGAAAAGGGGTTTTCTGCAAGTGAAAATACACTCTATGAGTTAGCTTCGGTCAGTAAAGCTTTTACCGGTATGGGTATTATGCTGTTGGAAGAACAAGGGCTGCTCTCAATGACTGACCCTGTCCAAAAATATTTACCTTGGTTTACGTTAAAGTATCAAGGGAAACCTGTTGATATGCAAAGCCTTACACTAAATAACTTTCTTCACCATACCAGTGGTCTAACAAATATTAGGCATACTCAAAATATTCCACAAGGCAATACACCGGATATGTTGCAAAAGACTGTGGAAATGCTCGTAGATGCTGAATTGGCGTTCCCTCCCGGTGAACAGTATAACTATGGAACCGTTAATTATGACGTATTGGGTTTGGTTATTGAGATTGTGTCGCGACAAAGCTATGAAGACTTTATGAGGGAACAGGTATTTCAGCCGTTAGGTCTTCACCAGACGTATGTTTATAAAGAAGATGCTCAAGCCACTGGACAGTTGGCACAGGGCTACCGTACTTCCTTTTTTATGACAACTCCATTTAAAGCTCCGGATTATGCTGGGAATAAACCCGCAGGCTACATCATTTCTAATACAAAAGATATGGCGCGTTGGATGGGTATACAGATGGGTATTGTGCAGGACATACCCGAAATATTTCACACGGTTATCGAAAAATCACATAGGGGTGATATGTCTGTTTCGGCTGTCAACGATATGTATTATGCGGCAGGCTGGTCGGTAAACGCCGACCAAACGATTATAGAACACACTGGGGGCAATCCAAATTTCAGAACCGAAGTAGCCATACTGCTAAATGAACGAACAGCCGTCTGCTTGCTGAGCAACGGCTCAAATACCAATATAAACCTGGTACTAAAAGTTAAAGATATATTAGACGGCAATCTAACTCAGTCATATGAAATAAGCAGCACACAGCTTTTGGATATCATTTTGTCGTCTATCACTATTATTCTTTGCCTATTGGCCGTTCTGCTATTTCTCTTAGGATTACGCAGAAGGAAAACGAATGAGCGGCAGCCAATGACAAAAAAGAGAATAATCGTAACAGTTATTTTCCTGATTGCTACGATTGCCCTGGGTATACTGTGCTGTGCTTTCGATTGGTCAACGATACTTATTTGGCAAACATATAGTGTTCTTACAGCTTTGATTTCGTCAGCATTATTAACAGCAAGCATTACTTGGCTTGTATACACTCACCGATAAAATACCTCGCTCCCAAGATAAACATAATGTTAAGTAATTAAATTTCAATTTATCGGTATGTTTAATTTGAAAAACCTAAGACACTTCGGTGTCTTTTTTAATATCATCGACAATTTTCCCAGTCAAACCTAATTACTATTGATTCCACTAACCTGCTCCGTTCGTGGAATAAGGATTTTTAAACAACTATATTATTTTTTAAATGACTTTATTGTAAATTAAACAACTATATTATTTTTGCACAAGCGTCGTTAGGTAACATTTCTTAAAAGACTGTTATTCCACAATCTGGCCCTATTACTGAAAAAGGCACAATTCCAATTCAAGAATAGCGCCCGTTTGTGGAAGTTCATTATTTAATTCTCGTTTTAGGATATATACTTTAACTGTTATTACTTTTCCCTTTAATAAAGAATCCAATTAGTGTCAAGATAAAACCAAAAGCTAATATAAATATCTCGTTACCATAAAATCTAATTCCTTCTTCATTTTGAATAAATAATGAGATTATCATTATTGAGATACCAAATAACATTAATTTCGTAGAACGCATTATCTTACTCCTTCTTATGTAGGTATTAATTGGTTGAACACAATGACCCCTATTTTAACATAATTCCCTCAAATTATTTAAATTCGTTATTCCACAATCTGGCCCTATTGCTGAAAAAGGCACAATTCATCTTCAAGAATTGCGCCCGATTGCGGTATAGTTAAGCAATATTTTCACCAAAACTTTAAGTAATGAACAAGCGTGTTAATTCCTACAAACTTTACAGCCATAATTGCAATTATAACTATAATACTTAATACAACCCCAGTAGCCTTTTTACCGGAATTAGCCATGTTATCACCCTTCCTTAAATCATATTTCTTCGTCAAACGATAAATTTACTGGCTCGTCCAGCAGTTCACCATGCACCTCTAAATTAGTTGTTGGAATACTTTCATTCACTTCTTCAAAAGTGAATTGATCTGCCCATACAGTTCCTTGTCCAGACAGAATGATACCAAACGAAATAACAGCACTTTGGGTTGGAACATCTAAAATAATAGAATAATGGTTCCAGTTTGTTGTTCCTTTAATGGGGCGATTACTCATATTATCAAATTGAAGAACATCTTCCATTGTGTCGTCTACTCGCATCCACATTCCAGCGTACGTATCTACCTCTTCCGTACGGATGAAACAAGAGAGTCTAATGCGCTTTCCAACAAACTGATTAGCCTTAAATGTTTGCATCATGGTAGCGAATTCGGTAGAATCTAACACTGTTTTGGATTTTAAATAACCTGATGCTTTCCCCTGATGAACAACTTCATGGTCAATTCCCATTTCGTAATTAAATGGATTTGATCCACTTAAAAACCAACCTTTCACCTTTGTATCCATATTTGTTTCCTCCTTAATTTTATTCACGTCTGACATCATTCTGCGATATTTGCCAGGTGGTAGCTTATAAATCTCTTTAAATGCTCTTGTAAATGATTCTTGTGATTCAAACTGATAATATAAAGCGATATCAAGAATGCGTTCACTTGTGTAAAGCAAGGCGGAAGAAGCATTAGCCAATCTTCTTAACCGAATATATTCAGTTACCGTCATGCCAACCGTGGATTGGAATATTCGATGAAAGTGATACTTTGAAAAATTTGATTGTGCTGCAATATTTTCCAAAGTAAGTGGTTCATGTAGGTTTTCTTCCACATACAAAATAATTTTCTTAATTATAATTTCATGGTTATACAACGAAGGCACATCCTTTAAATATGATATCAAGGTTCTTCATTCGTTTTTTGATATATCTTGCGAAGTAATCGCTGCATCCTAAAAATCATTAAAAAGAGGTTGATGTAATATCAACCTCTTTTTATATCTGCTGTAGGTTTAAAATAAAGTTTGATCAAAAACACCTCTTAAACCCACATCTTACGTTAAATTAATAGAACCCGTTTTGAAAAAAGATTGATCAAAACGGATTCTTCCTCTGTGAAGTATTGTTTAATTTTTATAAAAAAGTTTGGTCATTTTCTGTGATCTAATCTTCAACAAATTCCTATCCCTTTTCCTCTCTTAAAATGCAGGTATCGATTTAGTAGCCTTCTAAAATTTTGAAAAAGATGATTTATGAAATTGATTCAGTTAATTTTAAACATAATAAAAAAGCACTCTCTCAAGAATGCTTTATAAGTCAGGATATATTGTTGTATTGTAAAACTTTATATCTTCCTCAAAATATTGCTGATACCTGTTGAAATAAACTTTCTTTAATCAGCTTGATTTTTACGATGAACCTCAGTAAGATCTTTTATATAAATTAATGAATAGTCATCTCTAATATCCACTTCAAAAAAGTAATGATTTTTAGTTACTATATCTTTAACTTCTATTGCAAACAACCCCATTCCTCTTAGGTAATTGCTTTCTTCAGATTTTAAATCTTCTCTACCAATGCCATAGTTAGTTTCAATATAGTTTTCCACATAGTTGTATACGATAGCGTTTCGAGATTTAGAATTAAAATAATTGTAATTAACAAAAATAACTACTATACAAAATAATAGATTAAAGATAATTATTTTTTTTTCATTTTCCTCTCCTTCCGCCATATCAAGTATCAAGACTATATTTATTAATAATTACAATTTTTCAAACTATAAAAATTCGATTTTAGTGTCTTTACCTACCAATTTAACAATAAAGAAAATTTATAATAATACAATTAATTATTAATTGAAAAACTCACCATCGATATAATTGCAGAGTTAACGTTATAGTTTATATCACGTATAGTACTATTAGGAGCTACGTTTGAACTCTTAACATTGTACCTGTGGAAGCGTAGATATATCCAAGTCCAGGTGTCCAGTGATAATCATATGCATAATCTGCATTAGGTTCAAAAAGAGTATTTAAAAGTTATTCTAATCAAACTCTATTCCAAGGCTATAACAATTCCTTAAGAAAAAAGCCCCTAAAAGGCGGCTGGTCATTACAACTGTTAAATAATAACTAAAATTACAATTTTAAAAGACAAAGAAAGGTGTTAGAATAATATGAACAATAAAATTGGGAGGTGAAGAAAATTATGGATAATAAATATAAATTATTAGGACTTTTATGTATTATAATTCCTATATTATCTGCAATATATATTCTGTTAAATAGCAATATTTTAATACCAAAAGGTTATGATCTGGCAATTGATGGATATGTAATATCCAGAAATTTAATGGTTATTTTTTTACTATATTCACTTTCAAAATTAGGATACTTCTTCTCTACAAAATTGAAACAAGACTAACTATATTAGCTAGTCTTGTTTCAATTAATTGTTACTTAGCACTTATTAATTTATACTCTCCATGTTGGGGAACCTTAACAGTATAGCTATTACTTTTTAATACTTTTCCAGTTACTAAATCATAATACTCTCTAGTACCCGTTTCTACTTTATAATATACTCTATATCCCATATAAACGGTTGTATTAGGGTCAGCATTCAATGTATATCCTATTGAGCTAGTGATAGATTTTGATGTTGATATACCTAGTCCATCTATTGCTCCAGATACATCTGTTCCAAAAGTGACACTTTTGGTTGCTGTAATAGAACCGCCTCCTTTGCCTGTCGTTATATTATCAGAAGCTCTTTTATAACCCGACCATTCATTGTATGTTTTAACATTTACCTTTCGATATCGGAAATCATTAATAAAATAAGGTGTAACCTCTTCTGAATCAACTATTTCTTCTGAATTAACTACCTCTTCTGAATCAATTACTTCTTCTGAATCAACTACTTCTTCTGCTGCTACTGCTGTTTTCGAATCAATTGTAAAAGCAGCAGTAACTACAGATAATAATAGCAAAAATGGCAAAATTAACTTTTTTAACATAATATCACCTACTATGTAAATTATTGGTACATTTTTATAATACCATATTATAGAGTTGTTTTTTAGAAATATTTTTAAAATTTTTACAAATAATGTGTAGCTTTGATAAGCTTAAAAATAAAATTTGATCAGAATTACCTTGCAAACCCGCATTTTAAGTAAAATAAAAAGAACCCGTTTTGAAAAAAG
>NZ_JBMGUV010000067.1:0-5728 GCF_049058285.1 Lysinibacillus sp. UGB7 | reverse complement strand
TATGCTTCATCACTAGTTTTTCCGTTTTTTAAGCAAGTCAAAGCAAGCGTAAACATAATATTGTTTCGCCCTAGTTGCCCCTTATCACCTTTAATTTTGTCATTATTGAGTAAGGGAACAATCCACTCTAAATTTATTGATGTTCGATTCATTTTTATATCTCTAATATCGTCTATTATGTAATTTATTGCTTGATCGTCCTCATATTGCATTGACCATGCCATAAAGCGCTGCACATTATACGTAAGATTTTCTGAGTACCAAACAACATTATGTTTTGTAGGCATACGAAAAAAACCGAAAGAATTGCAGTTAAAATCAGCACCTATTTCTTTAAATAGTGCATTTTTTATATTATTAGTAATTCGTTTGGCAACCAAAAGTGCTTTAAAATTGGTTTTAGAGTCAATAAACATAGGCTTAGTTAAAGCAAAATAAATATGGAATCCACGATCAGTTTCTACAATCATTGTCGGAATACCTAGTCCTAAGTCCTCGCACTTTAGAATGATTTCACCGGCACTCAAATCTTTAGAGTCAACCTCAAATACAAAGGCATTGATTTGCTGTAGATTAGATTCTTCGAATCCCTTTATGTAAGTTTTCATAGGATCCGTTTAAGAGCCAAAACGATAAACATTTGGCGTCCAATGAGTAATATAATTAGCTTGCTGAAATAAAGCGTTTTTTGAAGTTATGATAAATCCTTTTACACCATTTTCAGTAAAGTAGCCTTTATTACGAACTGCAAAAATGACCCCTTCGATTACCATCATTTTCATCCAAATTATGATATTGTATACTTTTTGGACTATAATCAGTTAATCCCTGATGCATAAAGGTATTTATAATGCTTTTTAAATCAATATTTTTCGTATATCTGTTTAATGTGAATTCTTCCATACCGGACGACCTCCTATTGGTCCCCGACGCTTGTTAATTCCACAAAAAAATGCCGACTAAATACGGACCTGTTAAGTCCCCATAAAAGCCGACAAATTATCATTCTCACATATATACTCTCCCTTTTTACAGTCAAGAGGTAAGTATAATACACCATTTTTATTTCATTCAAAAATTATAATAAATAAAACCAAAATTTTCCAGGTTAAATTCTTAATGCTAAAAATCCTAAAACCCCAAATTATTTGGCATTGAATGAAAATTAAAAATATTGAAAAAATCATCTAAAGAAAACATCACTTATATGTTTACAAATAATCTAATGGGTGTTAGAATTATATACATATAAGTAACAAAATAAGCCGCTAAACTTATTTTAGTAGATTTTTCTTGTGAGTCTGACGTGTGGGAGCGTCAGGCTTTTTCTATTTCGTTTTAAGGTTCTTTGGGAGTAAAAACCTATAATAATACATAAATTTTAACTATTTTTCTTCTATTTATCTATTTACTTTTAATTAAACATCATTTTACGCTAATTTTATATATATGACAATCGAATCTATGTTCTATAAAGTGACATTAATCTATTCAAAAAATTAAACGAACATTTATATTTCACTATCCAATTTTGTATAAACAAAAAACTTATGGTATAAAATTGATATTTATACTAATTCTATAACATATATTTCACTTTCATTTTTCCACAAAATTTTATAAACATAATAAAAAAACCTGCTACTTTGTAAGATTAAGTACAAGTAATTGTACAGTATGTCTTATTCAATAGTGTTTCTTTTATAATGTTACACATTAAATAAAAATGCACATTACTAAATGCAAATTTTAGTGATGTGCTTTTTATTTTCATTAACTTTCTCATGTACATTTGTTAAAAAGTTAAACATTTTACAATGAATGAGAAAGCTATTAATATAGCAACATACGTTCTTTTTTAGGGGGGGATAATAATTGTATTGGTTTGAGTATTGTCCGAAGCATATTGAAAGTAAATACCAGTTACTTGTATTTAAAGATTACCAGCCCTTTATTCCTTTGACAGATTATTATCATGATTGTTTAGGGAGAATTGGAAAAAGCTCTGCAATATCATAAATCTTCAACCACAACACGTATTTTTACTTCTGAATCATTCCATTGAACTTTGTTTCCTTGATAGTTACTTTCTTCCTCTAACCATTTAAAAAATGGAAGTAGACAATTCAAGTAGGATAGCCTGACCATCTATTAATGGATTACTAAAGTGATACTGCTTTAACCGTATCATGGACTTATAAAATGATTTTAATGCTGATAAAAATCGACTAATTGTGTTAGGGCTTTTGTTAGTTAAATTTACAAAACGGAAGAACGTCAGTGGCTTGATAAAGTACATCAACAACGTAAGGAACATTCTGTTTCTATTGGCAAACAAACCATTGATTTAAGGCAGTCTTACTACCTGGAACTTGTATAAAATATTGCATACTATGATACTTGCTCAACTTTATTTACAGTCTGAGCAAACGGACAGGGAGATACAAAATCGCTGTCCGTCAGACTTCATGGAACCGCCGTATACGGAACCGTACGTACGGTGGTCGGGAGTTAATCATTCCCTCCTACTCGAAACTCCTCTTACATATACAGTTCCTGAAACCGTTTGACGACTTTGAGATTCGACAAATATTCGATAAGTTGAATTGGATACCTTAGTGTTCTTTTTGATCCATCTGTAATATCTACAAAAGACGTTTTAGCCTCCCTGAGTTGCCATCTGGTCCAATTATGCCAATACGATGAAGATGGCCTAGTAGTAATCATTTCCATTTCATAACTTAGAATATGGTGTAACTGCCAAGTAGAAATGAAAATTTTCTTACCTGAAAATGTTGAATAAGACTGAACACTATTTTTCAGTAAAGTGTTCAAAGTTACCTGACGGTTATATATGGTTTATAAAAAAGAAAAAGGAAGTGACTTTGATGACTTGGCAATATGGTTCTTTTCCTGATGATATAGGCCCATGTCAACAAGAAGGGTCCACAACTTGTGTTGGTGATATGTATTTTGTATGTAGAAATGGTCGTTGGAGACCTACCTACGAATATTGTCAGAGTGATAATACACCAACATGGCCACAATATGGTTCAAGTATGGGCCCATGTCAAGAAGGGTCCTCAACTTGTGTTGGTGATAGAAGGTATTATTGTAGAAATGGTCATTGGATACCTACCTCCCAATATTGTCAGAGTGATAATACACCAACATGGCCACAATATGGTTCAGGTATGGGCCCATGTCAAGAAGGGTCCTCAACTTGTATTGGTGATAGAAGGTATTATTGTAGAAATGGTCGTTGGAGACCTACCTCCCAAAGAGTGATATATATCCCTATGACTAAATGTTTATACTTTATTTAAGGAAAAAGTGCCCCCAAAATGGTTGTGGGGTTAGGCAGAGCCTAACTTTTTCGTGATATCATGAAAACGAGGAAATATATACAAAACATATACGTATAACTTCTCAGATAAAGAGAAAAATCACCGTCTAAATCTCTCAATCTGCTTTACAGTAACTCTACCTTAAAAGGTAAATATTTTTCGATTATTACTAACGAGATGCGTTGATCCTAGCAAGGGTCAGCGCTTATTTCCATTTTAGTTATAGGAGAAGCCCTTGAAGTTTAAGGGTTTACTGAAGTGAATAGCTATATGTTTGGTGAGCTAATAGATATCTTCAACAATTGGGCGCGATTGTGAAAGAAACAAATGATTACTTGTTGTGGTATTATAGTGGGGAATTTGATGTTGTTGTTGTAAATGAGGTCATATGTTGTACAAAAAGGATAGATGTAAGCAGGTATATCTCCTGTTCATCTATCCTTTCTTTTTTACCCTATATAATGTTTGACATTATAATAAAACAATTTATTATCGGGCTTCTTAGTTATTTTCTTGACTTTTAATAAAATAAAATAGCAGGTTTTTTTATTTTTTTTTGATAATTATCTTTTATACTCATCTTCAAATAAATAGTTTAATTCCTTTAATTCTTGTTTGTACTTTTCGACTAATCCAAATTGCGCTAAACTTTCTTTGTCCCCTTCATATTTTTCTGAAAATTTTTCATTAGATTCAATCTTACCTTCAACATAGGCAATAGCATAAGCCAAGATTTTTTGTTCTTCCATTTCAAAAAAAAGGTATGCTCCCCATTAAGTAGACAGATTAAAAAATAAAATCTGTTTATCTTAAGTGGGGTATTTTGGCATAAATTAAATATTCTATACATGAAAACAGTGTAGTTGATATTGAACAATTTCCTTCAAATCGGGAAGAAACTCTATTGCAGAAGAGAAAGGAATTAATCATTCAATAATAATTTAACAGATGAGTTTATTGTAATGTTTCTTGATGACGAAAGGGTAATTAAAAAATCGGGATAGAAAAGGTAAAATATGGGGTATTGTAACTGAAAAGGGCTTCCACCAAACGTAAAATCAAGTAAGAACTAAGTAGATTACCAGAGCCAAGATAAACTAGCTCTGCTGTCTTAGTTGCACCAGCACTACGGTCAATGATTTCACGATTGAAAAGGATCGACAAATAAGCATACATAATGCCATTTTGTTCCGACACTTCATATGTTAAATCACCATGATGACAGCAACTGCTCTTTTTGTTCAAAATGACGCTATAATTCTTTTTTTACCAGCGCTTCATTACATGTTGATTTATGCGGTTTGTAATATGCTAACGTATGTTTGATACTAGTCCAAAGATCTAGGTAACTTGAACGACTTTCAAACGTTTCATACAAACCGAGGAAAAGAGTTTGATATTATGCTCATTTCAAATGCCCTAGAAACATTCGGAATCCAGCAATCCCTGGGCATGAAGGGATGCCCTTATAAATAACGCTGTGAGCGATGTATAAGGTATTTAAATAGAATTTCCTAACCCCACGCAGGGTTATTACTTGATTTCCACTGGTGTTAAATAGCCAAGTGTTCCGTGAATTGTTATTGAACCCAATGAACAGTATCATCAAGTTCAAGAGTAGGGTGTAATATGAATTGTTGAATTTAAACATGAGACAGTCTGTTTTTACAAGTATTACTATGAATGCTTCGGTAATAATTGCTTTAATAATATTGCCCAGGAATGAAAAAGTGCAAGAGAAAAAGTGAAATGAGTATCCAGTAATCCTGGTATGCTATTCCACTTTTTTATTACTAAAAATTGAGCAAGTACTTATACGTATGGTAACTTTAAAAATTATCTACAAAATTAATGCTTCCTTTATTTAACGTAAGCCCGAATTATAAAAAATAGGCGCACCTTCTCGGTACGCATCACGATTAGCCGTATACCATTGATTTTTCATCAGATATACGGCTATTTTATTTTCCACATGCAGCTTGGATGTTTTTTGACCAAGGCATGTACTGATTTAAAATTTCTAGGTTTCGGTGGATATCCAGATTCGGTAAATCCGTCATTAACTTCATCAGGTATTGATAGAAGTCCACACCATTTGCTTTGGCCGTTTCTGCGATGTTCAAGCAGGATTAAATCACAATAACAGAAATTGTGGAATAATTAACTACACGAAATTATTTTATCAATTATAACAATACTAATTGAGATTAATTTAATTAAACAACCAGTTGCCGATAATTATTTTCAACTGGTTGGATGATGTTATTTTTGTGCTACCCTTTTGGTCAGTTTTAAATGTAGGTTCCACTTCTTTTTTGGTTTTTAAAAACTGATTTATCAGTCTTTCATACAGATTAATTCTACATTTTCAACTTTAAAAC
>NZ_JBMGUV010000066.1:0-5946 GCF_049058285.1 Lysinibacillus sp. UGB7 | reverse complement strand
AAAATAGCCGTCTTCACCTAAATCAACGTTAGTAGTTATTGCACGGGAACCATCACTTTGTAAATCCCCAATTAAATTTTGTTTTACTTTTCCTTGGGCTTCTTCTAATGATATTTCTCCGGTTTGAACGGCATAATTCATTGAATCAATTAATTGGAGTGCCATTTCTACATTATTTTTTAGCATTTTTTCTCCCAAATCATCCAAATGCTCTTTAGCAGAATTATAACTGCTTACACCTATTATTAAGCTTGGAATTAACAATAAGCTCAATGAAATAATAATTAACTTAGTACGTATCTTCATTTCCATTCCCCTTCTATTTTATGTAAACCTTTAATTCACCAAATTAATATCGACTAATCTTCAATAATGTTTAATGTAAAATAGCACTAAAGTTACTTGAAATTTGAATACAAACCATTTCAAAGAAATGTATTATCCCTCTTCACAAAAAAAATAATATAATGCTATAATTTTCTAATTCATCACGAAACCGCGAATCTAACCACATACCCAACGAAAATAATCTCCATAAATCTGTACAGATTCTAAAATACCATTAGATAGCGTATTTTCTATATGCACAAACCTTATCAGAATGGCTATATTGTTTTTGATAATGCCATGAGACAATTTCGTAGTTAAGAGAATACACATAGGTAAAATAGCAGGTTTTTATTGACTATAAAATTAATGAGGAGTTATTATATTAAAACAATGTTCAGTATTTTTACGCTATTTTGTTTTTTTAAAATAATTTTTCCGTAGTCCTATACCTTTGATTCAAAGGATTGAGCAATTGAATCTTTTTGGGTGATTGATAACTGCAATTCTGACGCTGGGAGCTAATTTTTGCTTTATAAGTACTAATACAAAGATTAAAGATTCTTATCAGGGAGTGACTTAACGTGACAACTTCAAACAGACTAATCAAGCTATATCAGCACTTAGTAGAACACGAAGATTGGATTACAGCTCAAGAATTAGCTGTGTTGTTGAATTGCTCAGTCAAGACAGTCCGAAAAGATTTAATAGAGCTAACTTCTTTCCTTCCAGGGAATTGGCTAATTGAGACTCAACGAGGAAAAGGACTTTTTTTACATCGTCCTCCCAATCAAACAAGTTTAGCTTTCGAACATCTAATTAATGAAACGGACAAGCTGCATAATTTGATCACATTTCTTATTCGGAATGAATCAGGCTGCTCGCTCTCAGAAGTTAGTCAAGCGCTATACTATAGTGCAAGTACAATCAGTAAAGTTTTGGAATTATTGAGGAATGATTTGAAGAAATATTATTTAAAAATAGACATGAAGCCGATAAGAATCAATGGTGAGGAGTTTCATTTACGCCAGTTCTATTTTGACTTTTATTTACGAAAGCATTGTTTTCATCTGGTATCAGAACAAGCTTCAGAATCAATATATTCATTTATGAGTGAAATTGAAAGGAAAGGCGGTTTTACTTTTTCAGATCATGCTTACGCACAGCTGCCGATTCTTTTAACCATTTGGCAGAGCCGTATGATTAAAAAAAAATATATAACAGAGTTCGTATACCCTGCAGTTCTTGTTGAATCAGGCAATTCAATTGATTGGCTTCTAACTCTTATTGAAAGCTATCTTGAATCCATTCAGGTTATGGTTATCCCTAGTGAGCTTCATTATGGAGCAGCACTGATACTTGGTGCAGCAAGGATTGAAAAGAGGAAAGATGATGATTGCTTGAGTATGAATGAAATAATTGGACAACCTCAATTGGATTCTATAATGAACGTGATAAAATATGTAGAGGAGCAAACTCAATTACCCTTTTCGAACGACCCTATCTTGGTGCAGCAATGCCACAAATATTTCGAACATGCGAAAATAAGATTGATAACTAAAGTGTATAGCTATGCAAATCACCATAAATCAATCATTAAAAATAAACAAGCTTTCCTTTACAATTGTATTCAAGAAGCAATTGTACGTAACTGTAATTATGCAGAATCGTTTAGGGATGATGACTTTGCAGATATTACGATGTACTTTATGGCTAGCAAAAAAGGCCATGAAATGCAACAAAAAGAAAAAACAATTTTATTGTACATGAATGACCTTGGTGTCTTGAGATATATCATGTTGAAACTCTTAGACCATATAAATGGGCACATTAGATTGATGACGACTAATCAAGCACATGAAATGGTTAGTCTTGCTCTTCATGGAGATCTAGATGCAATTATTACAACAAATCATCATATATATGGATTAGTAACGAACGATATACCTGTCCTTCAAGTGAGTCCATTGTTAAGCGACCGTGAGATCAAAATGATTAAAAATAATCTAAAAATATAGGACCTAAAAAAAAGAGAAAAAACGGGATACTGCTATAGTATCCCGTTTTTTCTCGCTCTCGCTATGCGTGCTTATTCTTTTATCCAAACTAAAAACGCCTAACCCACTGCGTTTTAGAAATGAGAACAGAAAAAAGGAAGTACTATATTACATAGTTTAAAATACATCCATCTTTTTTATTCTTCTCCGGTGAACAAGGTGGCAAAGAAAGTAGTGAATTCCTATGAAGGCGATAACATATTGACTTTTATCGAAGTCGAATTGGTCGTTTAATGAAAGGTCTTGGACTAGTATCAAACAGCTCACTCTTGAACTTAATGATACTGTTCATTGGTTCAATAACATTCGAATTCACGGAACCTAGGCTATTTAACACTAGTGGAATTCAAGCAACAAACCTTATAATTTTTATCCAATTTAGTGTTTGCATACCAATTTTTACCCTTATTCATTTCTACAAGGGTAAAATTGAAAGATTTAATATAATAATAATATTTTATAATGGGTAGGAGGGTTATTGGGAACAATGCCGTGGCAATAAAAAGAGGAGTCTGGAGAAAATCTCTAGAGATATAGTATATTCGGATAAATAATAAGGTCAATCGATTTTGTCCGTGGTGTGAAGAAATCACAACTTCAAGTAATAGCTGTCAGCCCCCAAAGTCCCTCTCTGATGCTTGGAAACCCTTGCGTATCATGGCCTTAGAATTAAAGCAAAATGCTCAATTAAGAGAGGATGGTGTTAGTGAATCCATTTAGTGTACGAAATAAATTAATCATATCTGTATCCTTTATCCTCTGTATCCCTTGCGCACTGATTGGCTGGGTTTCGTATAAAACAGCATACGAGCAGATTACTGACAAAACGATGGAAGGGCTTGAGAGGAATCTATTTATATTAGATACTTATATTGATAAAATGTTGAGTTTGCCAAAAGAAGAGGTTTCTTTATTGGCTCAGAGTATCAAGGCAGATAACATAGAAACAAATCAAGGAGACGAAGACTCGGAGATTCGAGAGATTATTGACAGATTTCAATCCCTGAGTACAAATATTATTAAGACCAGAGTCACTTCGCACAATGGTGCCTTCATGTCTTCGCCCCATCTAACCCTTCCTTCTGACTACAATCCACTAGAACAGGGCTGGTATAAACTTGCAGTTGAGAATCCGGGGATAGTTTCTATAACTGCTCCGCGTTTATCAGAATCAAATAAACCAGTTGTCACAATGTCTAGGCAGACTAGAGATAAAAAGGGGGTTGTAGCTGTTAGTATCTCTCTGGAGGACTTGACACGCAGCGTGAGCCAACTCACATTTGCTGAGGGAGATATTTTATACATATTGGATCCCACAGGGAAAATCGTCGCCCATCCTCAGGAAAAACTTGCGGAAAAGCCTAAAGGAAATTACTATGACGAAATACTAAGAAATTCATCAGGTGATATAAGTTTTAAAGTTAATGGGAACCTAAAAAAGGCCATTTTTCTTACAAATGCACAAACGGGTTGGCGAATTATTGCTGAAATTGATCAGCTTAAGATTGCTCAAAGTGTCAAACCGATTTTTAATATTACCCTCTTTGTGCTGCTCATTGCAATTTGTCTAACATCTATTCTGATTTCCATTATTGTTCGCTCGATTACGAAGCCTTTGCAGGTGTTAGTTGACGCTTCTGAGAAAGTTAGCGAAGGGGATCTGTCGGGGCATGTCATAATCACAAGTCAAGATGAGTTTCAAAAGCTTGGCGACGCTTATAATCATATGATTGACTCTTTAAGTAAATTCGCATTGTACGATCCACTAACTAATTTGCCTAATCGGAGGCAGTTTGTCTTTACTCTGGAACAGGCCATCACACAGGCTAGATCAGAGCAATCTAAGTTCGCCATTATTTTTATTGACGTGGATAACTTCAAGCAAGTTAATGATACACTTGGGCATTCGGCTGGCGATGAGTTACTTCAGAAGATGGCAGAACAATTGCAGTCTTGTATAGGTTCTCAAGGAATGGTTGCACGCTTGGGGGGCGATGAATTCGTCATTTTTCTAGAAAATAGCGCAGATCATGCTTATTTGGAAAAAATGCTGAGTACGTTACGTGATAGCTTTGTTCAACCTTTTACTATTCATGGCCAAATCACTTTTGTTCAAATGAGTATGGGAATCGCAAGTTATCCAATTGATGGAGTGTCTCAAGAAGAGCTTCTCAAACATGCTGATATCGCCATGTATAAAGCGAAAGAACTAGGGGGAAATAACCATCGATTTTTTGACGACAAGATGAATGAACTCGTTATCAAAAAGGATCAAATCGAGCGAATGATGCGTCTAGCGCTAGCAAGAAATGAATTTAACGTTCATTATCAACCGCAGATAGAATCAACTACTGGAAAGATCAGAGGGTTTGAGGCGTTAGTGCGCTGGAATAGCCCCGAGCTTGGATTTGTTTCTCCAGAAGATTTTGTTCCGATTGCAGAAAAAATAGGATTGATTACACAAATTGACGAATGGGTCATGTATCAAGCCTGCTTGAAAAATGTCGAATTACAGCATCAATTCGGTTATCCCTTCCTGATGGCGGTTAATATTTCGGCTTTACAATTAGGAAGAGCAGATTTTGTGGATAAAGTCCAGCTCATTTTGAATGAAACTAAGATGAAGCCGGAACATTTAGAGATTGAAATTACTGAGAGTATCTTAGTTGAGTCATTTGAAAGCTCTATTTGCATACTGCGAAAATTAGAGAACCTAGGGGTAAAAATTGCCCAGGACGATTTTGGCACCGGTTATTCTTCACTTAACTATTTGAAATTATTGCCGATTCATACCCTTAAAATTGATAAATCACTTATTCAAAATATGACATCAGCAACAGCAGAAAAAACGATTATCGAATCGATTATCCACCTTGCCCATAAATTAGGTCATGATGTAGTTGCAGAAGGGGTGGAGACAAAAGAACAGTATATTTTACTCAAAGAATGGAACTGCGACTTTGTCCAAGGATACTATTTTAGTAGGCCTGTTTCGGAAGATAAACTTGTCGAATTGCTAATAGAGGAAAAAAACTCTGAAAACAGTAAAAAATGAGACTCTTTAATGACATAGATCGAGAAGAAGGAAGTGATTAACTCCCGACCTCTCACACCACCGTACGTACCGTTCAGTATATTAAGATGGACAACGCAAATTTTCATAAAGAGCTAACAGACTTTTGAGCCCTTAGGAACTCCAGTAGGAGTTTCTGAGGGCTATATGTAGAATTGGACTACTAGATATTCTTAAAAATCCTTTACGTGAGTTGCCCCATTCGTAAGCCTACCCTTTCGGAGCTCCTAACACATAAATAATATTATTTTAAATTTATCATAATTAGAATTAGAGTTGGGGAAATATCATTTAAATGAATATACCCGTAAAAAAGAAAGACCTTTTTTGGTATGTCAACACTAAACTGGACAAAAATTATAAGGTCTGTTGCTTGAATTCCACTGGTGTTAAATAGCCTAGTGTTCCATGAATTCGAATGTTATTGAACCAATGAACAGTATCATCAAGTTCAAGAGCGAGCTGTTCAAGAGTAGAGAAATGTGCTCC
>NZ_JBMGUV010000065.1:0-7783 GCF_049058285.1 Lysinibacillus sp. UGB7 | reverse complement strand
TTACGTGCAAAACAATATGGTTTTGTAGTACCAAAATTACGTGCAAAACAATATAGCTTTGCAGTACCAAAATTACGTGCAAAACAATATGGTTTTGTAGTACCAAAATTACGTGCAAAACAATATGGTTTTGTAGTACCAAAATTGCGTGCAAAACAACGTGGTTTTCTAGTATCAAAATTACGTGCAAAACAACGTGGTTTTCTAGTATCAAAATTACGTGCAAAACAAGAAGAGTTGTGCTGGTTTCATTAGTATCCTTTTCTACTGTATATGTAGTTACAACGCTAGAAGCTGCTGCCCTACTTACCTTGTGTAAACAATATGGTTTTGTAGTACCAAAATTACGTGCAAAACAATATAGCTTTGCAGCACCAAAATTACGTGCAAAACAATGTAGTTTTCTAGTATCAAAATTACGTGCAAAAACAATATAGCTTTGCAGCACCAAAATTACGTGCAAAACAATGTAGTTTTCTAGTATCAAAATTACGTGCAAAAACAATATAGCTTTGTAGTACCAAAATTACGTGCAAAACAATATAGCTCTAGTATCAAAATTACGTGCAAAAACAATATAGCTTTGTAGTACCAAAATTACGTGCAAAACAATATAGCTTTAGTATCAAAATTACGTGCAAAAACAATATAGCTTTGTAGTACCAAAATTACGTGCAAAACAATATAGCTTTGCAGTACCAAAATTACATGCAAAACAATGTAGTTTTCTAGTATCAAAATTACGTGCAAAAACAATATAGCTTTGTAGTACCAAAATTACGTGCAAAACAATATAGCTTTGCAGTATCAAAATTACATGCAAAACAATATAGCTTTGCAGTACCAAAATTACGTGCAAAACAATATAGCTTTGCAGTACCAAAATTACGTGCAAAACAAGAAGAGCTGTGCAGGTTTAATAGTATCCCTTTCTATTGCGTATGTAGTTATAATAATAGAAGCTGCTGCCCCACTTACATTGTGAAAACAATGTGGTTTTGTAGTACCAAAATTACGTGCAAAATAAGAAGAGCTGTGCTGGTTTCATTAGTATCCTTTTCTACTGCATATGCAGTTACAACGCTAGAAGCTGCTGCCCCACTTACTTTGTGTAAACAATATGGTTTTGTAGTACCAAAATTACGTGCAAAAAAAAACGAGGCTAGAGAAGCCTCATTTAATTTGATGTATTTATTTTTTCCAATACACCCCTAAGTTCGACAGGTGCTATTTCATTGTTGTTGAATTCTTCATATTCTCTATCAGATACAGGTAAATATTTTATTAGAAATGAGTTGCTTGTTACATCGAAATCATAATCTTGTATGATTAAATTATTATCTTTAAGCGTTTCTAAAGCATTTTTGACTATATGAATATAGCGGAATTTTGGATATTTTAATACGTGAATAGCTCTAAAAAAGCTAAGTGATAGACTTTCATCGTATGTGTCAGAAAATGTTATGTTTTGTACATTCAAAACCTTGGCAGCATGATGTGTTAAACGTCTTAACTGAAGTGGAAATGAGTAAGACAATTCTGCTCCTTTTAATTTTTTAGCATAATCACCATATAAGCTTACAGTTTTTTTACTTGCTAATTCATCATATATGAATGGGCTCATATATATATTTAAACTTTCTAAATTGCCTTCGACATCAGTGTTTTTTGTAACAGCAGTAATGATTCTGAAATAGGTTTCTGATTTAGGTAAATTGCCAACCGCTAATTGATTTAGGCGGTCATGTCTGTAACCTAAAGCAATATTAGTTAGCCTATTAAGCGAATTAAATATTGATGAGAGGTGTTTAGCTTTAGTGTATTTGGAATCAGGGTAGTATTTTTCTCGCAATTCTTCAATTGGAACTATAATTGGACCTGAATTTATTTTATTTTCAATAAAATTTTTAGTATTAAAAGAATTGACTGTTGTAAGCAATTGTAAATCATCAGGGCGTAGACCATATTCTAAAATACTAGATTTCTGATTCGTATCAATATCTGATATTTCTTGTCTAGTAGTGATATATGTCTCAGGATAGAAAAAATTATTTAGTTTGTTTACAGAAATATATCCATCGGTCTTAATTGATCCTGTTGGATTATTATTTTCAAGTACATCAACATTAACAATGCTCGGAGATAATTCTATTGTTGCTCGATCCGAGGAAGTTTGATTATTTTGAACAATACTTAAAGGTAATGTTATCGTAGTTTCCTCATCATTTATTCTTTCAATTTCTAAAGTAGCTTTATCTATAAAATCACTTCTAATAAGGTTGATTAAAATGAATTCAAGATCTTTTTTAACATATTTATCTTGAGTTTTTTTAGAAAATTTGTCGAAAAAGATGTAATTTACAAAAAGTTCACTTTTATCAGATTCCCATCTTTCAATTTCAACTATTTTCTTTTTGATTTCATTTTGAACAAATTCATCAAATTTTTTGGGAAGCACTCGCTTTGTTCGAATGATTGTATCTTTAGTATTATACATTTCAATATATTCTTCAATTAGTTCAATATTCTTTAGTCTGTTCAAATTAATTGAATTAGAATCTTTAATATATGAGAAATATCTTGTAATGCTGTTTGTTTTAATTGACTTCTTTTGACGTTGATAAGATGAATTTACACTGAATGCGTATGTAGAGCTTTTATTTATCTCGTTAATATGCACTTCAAGTAATTTTTCAACATGATTGATTAAATTTTGAGTGTTGTATCTTTTCTCTAATTCATGCGAAAGTATAGGCATATTATTTTCAATTGATTCAATTACTTTTTTTGCAATTTTTTGATCAAGAGTAGTTGTAGACAAATCAGTAACCTCCTGTTCGTTTAAATATTTCCGATTAATTATATCATCGTTTTAAAAAAAAAGACACCTGATGGATTTAGGTGTCAATAGTTTGGATAGTGGTCTAAAGCCTCTAACGCTCGATTGTAAAGCCTTATGCAGTGATCTGAAGCTTGATCAAACGCTTCGACATGTGCGTAGATTCTATCAATAAGTTTTTCAATTAATGCAACTTTGTTAAACTCGTCTAAGCAAGCTTGTTCATAAAATCTTGAAGGATTGTTCAGATCCTCTTTTGCACGCATCCAGTCATGATTTAATAAGTGATGCTCTTTCATGAAAATGAGGATTGATACATGCTCCGAAAAATAATTACTCCAAAATAGGCACGCCTTACTAACTTCAAATATGGAAAGAAAGTCGTAATCTTGTAATTGATAAAAATCATAGAGCGTGTCTGAATAACCTTCAAATTTTATTGGAAATTGAGCTGGCTCTAAGAAAGAATTTACATGTGCAATTAATTGATTAAAATCGTCAATTTGATTAATTAACTCTTCGACATTCTTCATCCTATGTTCCTCTTAACGTTGTGGCATATGCATGTTTGAAAATCTATTTTTGGCAGCAGCAGTCGATTTGCAATGGAAATGAGCACGCTCCAAAAATTTCACTTTGGCTTTTAGTTCTTCATGAAAAGCTTGTAGTGTATTTTTTCGTCTACGAATAGCTACAACTTCTTGATGTTGGTTAGCCAATCGATAACCATTAGCCACTACTTTTTCATCACATTGCGTAGAAATTGCAGCAGTGCGTTCAATACGGTCTGTATCTGCGTCAAGGTATAGCTTTTGAATTAAATTCGCTGTGTCTGCAAAATATTCGCTCCATGCGTTTAAATCTCTTGCCAACTGCCATGCCTTTTCATAATTCGTTTCATTCAGCTGTCGGTATTCGGCAATTGTTTCTTTATAGCCTTTGAAATTTAGCTGGATGCCATTCACCTTTAAAATGTCATTTGTCCATAATACGAGTAATTCAAAATAATTAATAGGTTGGTTGTTTTGAGTATTAGTCGTATGATTCGGTGGTAGAGCCATGAATGATTCCCCCTTATTTCTTGTTGGTAGATTTATTATACACCAGCAAATATATTTATACAACGTCAATTATAATTTACTATACTTTCCTGTTGCGTAGTTTAGGTAAGGTCATTGTCTATAAATTCTTGGTTGGAAGGATATAATAGTAATATCAAAACTTTGAAAGGGGGAGATAGATATAATAATGCGAAGTTACTTTGTTAGTCTTTTTCAGTATGGTAAAGAAACAGCTCATTATTTTATGATTGCTACTCCATTAATTCTTACATGGGTATTAATTGAATCAAGTTTATTGATAAGTGATGGCGTGCTTGTAAGTTTATCCTGGTATGAATGGCTGATTTTGATTTATTTGATGAAAGAAGTGTCTTATTGGATGTTTGTAAAAGAACACCAAATTTTAAGTGAAATAGTTTTAAAAACAGTGGGTCCTGGTAGAGTAGATCGTATTCAGCACATTTTTGGCAATGTTCGAAATATGATTTTTCTTGTAAGAGGATTAAGCAAGATATGTAGTTGGTTGTTTATGTTTATATTACTTGCTACGTATTTTAGAGTAATCGGTGAAACTGTAAGTCTTTATAGCATCGCAATTATGGGAATCGTTTTTTACTTCTCTATGGAATTGCGTACTTTATTAAAGGCTGCATATCTTGAATACACGATAGAAAAGATTAAAGAGGTAAGGAAAAGTAAAACAGATAAGATGGTAAATAAAAAGAGATAATGAGTTGTTTTAATTAACAACTTTCGTTATCTCTTTTTGCGTTTCACGTGAAACATTATATTGATGTAGCGTTGGAAACAACATTGAAATAGTATATTCCCATAAACCTAATATGAAGAATTTCTCCATTACGCCACTGTTGTAAAGTTTCCTATGTTAATGTCTTTTCATACAATAGGAAATATGTGGAGCTTTATTATATTAATTTAAGGTTGGAAGCAACAATAAAAAAAGTATATCCCCATAAACCTAATGTGAAGAATTTTTCCATTACGCCCCCTGTTGTAAAGTTCCCTATGCTAATGTCTTTCCATACAAAAGGAAATAATATAGGTACTCCACGTTTCGTCAAAGCATCTAATAAAATATGGCTGCATGTGCCTAAGAAAAATGAAGCTAGGAATATGAGGATGTATTGATAATGAAAATCTGAGACATAACTTTTTACAAATACCCCTGCTAATCCACACAATAAAAATAGAACGAGAGGCGAATGCAATGGACCACGATGCCCTACTGTATATCGAAGCAGGAATGAGGTGATCCTTAGTTTTCGTCCTATATAAGAATTTGGATGGTCAATATCAGGAAACATTCCTCCCCAAAATGCACCGAACATGATAATTGCTGTTGCTAATCCATCATGTAGAGAAAAATTATCTAAAGAAAATGTAGTAAAGCAAATTGTTACACCTGTCGCAATTCCTGCTGCCATATGAGCTGGTTTTTCCAATGTAATCCCTCCTTTATATTTAATTTTATATCTTATAATGTCAGAAGTTTATAAATTCCTATTGTGGCAATAATGATTAAGCTATAAGCAATCATGTAATGAAGAAAGAGTGTATTTTTTTCCTCCTCCTTCATTACAGATAACTTTTCGTTTGAAATAAATACGGAATCGAATAAGTTTTTAATGAAATTATCAGCAGTTTTTAATATAGATTTCATTATTTTCTCTTCTTCTTATCCAGGCGTAGTTGGAGCATTTGTTTCGGATCATAAAGTCGCCCAACTTGCTTGTATAATAACTCATAATCTGTGTCAAATTCTTCACGTAATTGTTTAGCAGCAATAGATAAACGTTCATTATTGCTTAAATGAGGATTAGTTGCTTTCAATTCTTCCATTAATGCCGCTTTTTGAGATTGAATATATGATTTTTGACGATTAATATATTCCTCTCTTGATAGCAATTCGTTGGTTTGTACATTCCAGTATTCTGCGTTATTTTTAGCTAAGGCTTCGTCACGTAATTCTTTATTTAAAATTACTAAGTCTTTTGTTTGTAAGTAGATATACGAGTTGCTGCTACCAATTATTTTTTCAACCCATAAGCTTTCTCCACCTAAGCTAAAGATGTCCTCAACGCTTTTTCCTAAAACAAAGGCAAGGCGTAAAGCAAATTCTACAGAAGGTATTGTTGTGCCTAACATAGCCCTATTGATGCTTTGACGAGTTTGCCCGATTAATGCGGCAATATCTGCCCCGGTTAGCTGATACTCTTCTAAAAGTTCTTCGATGCGATGTTCTACACGATCTTCTTTGTGATCCTCGACTAATACGTAGCCTCGCTCTTTTAGGGTATCAACGCTGTCCAACTTCTCCCCGATAATAATATTATCTAATTCATAAATACTCATGATGTAATCATCTCCTTGAAAGTTATTTAGCAAACATTTCAATTGCTAGTGTTTTTTATTTGATAGAGAGAATTGTATCAGTGAGATGTAAATGTGTCAATTATTTTTGACGATTATAAAAAGAATTGGTCGTTATTTATCGATAAAATCGACTACCATCTTTAATATGTCGTTATGAATGGCATCGATAGTCTTTAGATTGCCATCTTCAACACATTGTACAACATTCCAATTAAATTCTTTAGCTAATCCTAGCCCTCGTTTATAACATTTTTTCATATAATCAGCGTTTTCTTCGTGTATGTCCGTAGTGCCTTGATTTTTATTCGGGCGATTTTTACGCATCATTTCAGATGTATTAGGATCGACATCTAAATACAGCACTAAATCACACATAGGTAAGCCTCCGTAAGTGTGTTCTAAATCAATATTCCATTTCCCGAAAGCTATGGCTTCTTCAAGCGTTTTAAACTTTGTACCTTGATAGATCATGTTGGAAGTCGAGTATCTATCAAGAATGATAATTCCGCCATTTTCATAGAAGCTCTTCCAATCTTCTAAATAGCTGCTAAACCTGTCTACAGCATAAAATGTTGAAATTGTATATGGATTTAATACAGCGGCATCTTTTCCGTAGTCACCATTCAGATATTTTTTTACTAAAATGCTCGATGGCTGGTCATAGCAAGGAAAGGAGATATGTCGAACATTGTAATTCATTTGTTTTAAAGCTTGAGTAAGCAATGTTGCTTGTGCTTCTTTTCCTGCACCATCAGTTCCTGAATCGAAACCAATAATTTTTCCTTTGGTCATTAAATCACTCCTTTAATTGTTTTATATATTCTATGTATATAACTTAAATTCGATAATTAAAAAGGGAATAAGATGGTTTGTATATCCGTAAAGTAATAGTAAAAAGATAAGGAAGGTGATGAAATGAATATTTTAGTAAGAGCATATGATGTCTATAAAATTAAAGCATTTATGTTTATGATAGCTATGATAGCTGGAGTTAATTATTTCTTTAATTCAGCATGGGCTGCTCAACCATCTAATATGCATTCAGGAATTAATGAAGAAGGAGTATCAGCGGCTTTTGATCGTTTTTTTTCTGATTGGAAAATGTTTTTAGCGTTTTTAAGTGGGCTTGCTACGCTTACATGTGTTTTGGCATTTATTGTTTTAATGGTGAAACTTGCAGGTGCTAGCGATAACATTATCGAAAGACCAAAAATATTGCGTGAAATTCTAGTTGTATTGATTGTTGCTGCACTAACAGGCTCAGCGACATTAGTTTTTGCATTATTAACAACAGGTGTATTATCTTAAAACAAAGAGGGACTACGAATTGTTTTCGTAGTTTTTTTTATTGATATAAACAAGTTTAAAACAAATATATTTTAAAAATATTTTTAAAAAAACAAGGTTTTAACTTTGATTAAGAGTAACTAGTTTGCCATTGTAGAAAGAGACTACGAGTATTGTTTTCATTAAAGTAAACAAACATATT
>NZ_JBMGUV010000064.1:0-8449 GCF_049058285.1 Lysinibacillus sp. UGB7 | reverse complement strand
ATACGACATTATAGATCAATATAATTCAAACTTGAAAACCCCATTGAACAATAGAGAAGTTTTAAATTTAATTAAAAGTGCCTATTCAGGAAAATATCAGGGTGCCAGTAAAGCATATATAAACAGTTTTTATGATTTATACTGTGATGGAAACACTATGAAAAAATATAGTAAAAGTAGATATTGGTATAAACATAAAAAAGCTCGAGAGGATCGTCAACGTGTGCATTTTGAAGAATGGGAAATAGACCTAATTCGTTTTATTGAAGACACACAGAGGGAGTCAGAGGATGATAAAGATATATTTATTACAAGTACACAAGCTAAAATCTGTGAATCTATTAATATACCATCAAGTACGTTAAATGTTGTTTTGAAGAAAACAACCAAAATAATAAAGCGTGTTCTAGGAAAAGGACGAAATGCTAAAACCGAGTGGACAACGTTAGCATTGCTTATTAAACGTGCATTAAAACTCAAGCAAAAAGAAGGGGAAGTGTATAGAGTATATATTAAATATTTACAGGGTCTATTAATTAAAGGAAAAACCCTTAAAAATGGGGCGTACCATATTTGTGTACGCTTATTAGACTTGCTTTCAGCCGAATCAATTGATCGGCATGAAATCATATTAAATAAAGCAATGGTAGAAATTAAAAGAGACACAGGATAACTGCAGGTAAATTTAATACTCCACTCTGCCAATAACATATATCTAGTTACACCTTTCGTATTTTCTGCTGCATTCTAATTAACAATTTATTACATTGAATTTAGGTATTTCTATGCTAGAATATAGCTAGTTATTGAATTATGAAACTTGTTTAAATCCCACCAGCGGTGAGCAGATTAAGAACAATTTGAAGTCATTTGAGATACATTTCCCCATATTATTTTTGTGAGTAGGAAATGTTGATGAAGTTATTTTTTTGGTGCAGGTATCTATGCGTATTTTTCCTATTTATTAGGTGAAATGCGTTTTTTTTATGGAATGAAAAAGGGGGAAGTTTACTGTAAAACTAAGGTTAAAATGAATATTTCAAAATATTAAAAGGTTGTTTTTGAGTCGTTTATCGACTTAAAGGCAGCCTTTTTTATTTTGGCCATTTTTAAAAATTATAGGAATGAGGAATGTAAAATGAAAAAATTAAAAGGAATCTTAATAGCAATTACCATGACATTAATGGGGTTTTTTATCGCAACTATAGAGGAGACTGAAGCTAAGCAAAAAGATGAAAATCAATATGTTAAAACTGGAGAAGTAATAAATTTATTAAAGGAAATCGAAGTAATTGTTTCTGAAGATGTTTCAAGTAATTCTAAGTTAACTGGCCAAGTTGATTTTGATAAAAACATTTAACACGCGCTCAAATGGCTAAAGTGTTATTGAATACATTGACAAAAGCAGAACTATTCTAAGCTAGAAAAAGGTTGTCTACTAATGTAATGTAGACAACCTCTCTTTTAATATTACCTTTCGTCCAAAAATGAGAATGATAAATAATTATAAAATCTAAGGAAAGGATAAATACTATAAGTCAAAATTCTAGGAATGAATTGTGGAGTCAGTTTTCCAAATATGCAGTGGTAAAATCTGAGCATCTTAGGAAACAACACTTAATTAAACAATTCGGTATAAATGAAAAGGAATGTGATAATATACTATCTTTAAAAGATGGAGAGAGCTATATTGTATTCGATAATGTGTTATTAGATGTAAACTGGACTAGGAAAATTTGAAGGAAGACCATTGTTTGTATGGTTGACGCTTAATTTCTTATATGTTAAATTAAATAAATATTTGATTTAATGACTATTATGCTCAACCAAACGGTAGAGCAATTTCTAAACACTTTCTTAATGAGTGTTCTAACGATTCTTTTTAGGGATTCGTCTGAACTTTTATTTGAGAAAGTGTTTTTTTGTCGTTCTCAAATATTAAATTTAACGGATATTTCAACTTTTATATCCGAACCTTGAATGAACTTTTAAAGGCAACCGCTTTTATTTCTAATAATCCACAAGGATTTTTATAAGAAATATTTATTTGTTCGTTCAAGAGAAAATGAAAAGGGGGAGTGAAATGTATCTTCAAAATGCAGTCATGCCTTTAGAGTCCTGCTAAAGCAGGTTTTAAGTAGTCGTTGATTACTTTCTCTTAGTGACGCAAGAGACAACGGGGTACGGAAATGCTTTGTTGAAGTAAAAAGATAAGTGAGGAGTAAACTGACCATTTTTAGAGTCAGTTGAGGAAGTTCGTCACTTTCAACACACGATTTATTCTTATCCTTTTTCGTTTGTGAAAACAACCGAAAAGGGTTAAGGCAATGACTGAAAACTTATCAGTTAAAGAAGTATTTACGTTATTAGTAGAAAATGAGTTACAAACAAAGAAAGACGTAACACCATTAGTACCGGCATACCATGCGGAGAAGGTTAGCATGGTATCTCTCTTCTGTGGTGCTGGAGGATTTGAAGTAGGATTTGAATGGGCCGGCATTGAAGCGGTTCTAAGTAGAAGAATCGACATCCATGATAAGAATTTATTTGATTCTTTACGTGGCAGGAGCTTATTTAAGACAGTGTATGCTCTAGACTTTTTTTATGAGGCTCTAGAGACATATGCTAAATACTTTACAGAAACAACAATTCAGTGTGCGAACATAAGGCATCTACAATCATTTCCTATTGCGGATATATATTCTTTTGGTTTTCCGTGCCCAGGTTTTAGTTCAGCTGGACCAAGGAATTTAAAAGATGAGAGAAATTATCTTTATGTACATTGCTGCAGGGCATTACAAGAGGCACAACCTAGCTTTTTTATTGCAGAAAATGTACCTGGTATGCTTACTCTTCAAAAAGGGGAAGTATTTGCTCAAATTGAGCAGGATTTTAAAGATTGTGGCTATCGAACTTACACGAAAGTTGTTAATGCACGTGACTATGGTGTAGCTCAATTAAGGGAACGAGTAATAATCGTCGGTGTTCGTAATGATATTCCATTTCAATATGTTTTTCCACGCGAAACGCATGGGGGCAATGGTTTACCATATGTAACACTAAAAGAGTGTATAGGAGAACTAAATGATAATTCAAACCTGTACTATGAGGGTTCTTACTCAAGTCAGTATATGTCTCGTAATAGAAAAAAAGATTGGGATGACCAATCTTTTACAATACAAGCCTCAGCTCGACAGGCTCCTATGCATCCTAGTGGACTTCCAATGAAACGAATTAACGGTTCAAAATGGGAATTCGAAGGTGATCATAATAGACGTTTATCAGTCAGAGAAGCGGCTCGTATTCAATCTTTCCCTGATTGGTATGAATTTTCACAAGGGAAAAGAAATAGCTCTCATAATACACTTTTGGAAAGACAATTTAAACAAATAGGAAATGCAGTTCCACCCCTCTTAGCAAAGGTTATTATTCAGCCAATAGCTAACTATTTCTTATCTAAAAGATAATTTTATATTTTTCGGAAAATTATGAAAAAAGTTTAATTTATTCTGTCGTGGTGCATATTATACTTAAAGGGATATTTTTGTTCAATTATTTGTACAAAAATATCCAACATTGTATGATAAGGAGGAAATACACAATGGCAGAAGAAAAGAAGGTGAAAAAAATGTTAGAGTTAAAGGATAAAAAAACTAATATTAATATCACAGAGTTAAAAGAAGAACTTCCCAAAGGAAACCGAATTGCTATTTCCAATTTAAGAAATACAAAGATGTGGCAACCTTTAATTGAGCAATTTCACACAGTCGAAGTTGTTTCTGGTGAAGATACTGTAGCACAATTGAATCGACCGGACCTAATACCTTCATTAATTGAAGAGATAAATTCCTTAAAAGATCAATACGAAGAATTATTACGTGAAAATGAAAAATTAAGAATGGATCATCTTTATGGCCAACGTGTAAAAGAAATGGTTCCTGTCAGTGGAAAAGAACTTACTACAAAAGCTATTAATGAATTAGATGAGCTTATAGAAACGTGGGGCTCAGATATAAATGATTAGTCGTGATTTGATGGTTGCAGCAATTAATGACATTGCTGCCATAAATGGAATAGAAATGGATCCTCAACACTTAGCTTTAGATGTATTTGCTTTAGCTCAAGTGTTTAGTGATAAAGAAGAATTCAAGGAAGTAATTGTGTCTGTAATAATGGCTATCAAAGATATTTTTAAAGATGGTGAAATTGGTGACGATTTACAATTTAGACTAAAAGGGTTTAAATCGTACCATTTCTCAAGTCCCTATCCAGAAAAGCCTGGAGATGAGGATATGAGAGTAGTGTATCCAGAAATTAAAAACACTATTATTTTAGCATTTGGACATAGATATATTCCTTTTGATTTTTATAAACGTTTAAAAACACGAGTTTAATAATCGTTTTAAGAGATTGCCTATTTAATAGACAATCTCTTTTATTTTTATAGGTAACTAGAAGCAAAATTTAGGAGTGATTGATTTAAATGTCAAAATACGCAGGTCAATTATTACTTTTTGGGTTAGACGATAATGACCCAAATGAAACAGTATATGAAGCGCCAAAGTTAACTTTACTAGATAAGTTCAACGCTATAGATATATCTGTAGACCAAAGAATTAGTGAGCATGAAGTGGAATTTTGTAAAAGACAAGAAATGATTTTTTATGAAACTAGAGATATGTTAAAGAAATACCTTGATGAAATGACAATCCTATACGATAAGTATAGTGAAAAAAATAACGATATCGATAGAGCAGAGGGTTTCTTATGTAACCATGAAGATCTAAATAAGGTTAAAAGTAGGTTGGCCTCAATTTACAAAGAATTTGTTTATAGAATCACGAATTTTTTCGAAAGAAGGCACAAGGTATCTTTGTCCTACACAAATATCGAAGAAAAAAATGATGAAAATTCTATATCATTTTCAGTAATTTTAGAGGAAATCTTTGAACAACTAGGTGGTCTGTCGTTTAAAGACAAGGCAGTTGAAGAAATCAAGGCAGCTAGCAGAAATATTATCTACAACAAAAATAATCTTCAAATCACCAAAAGTAAGCTAGCATTAATTGACTGTATATGGTGGGATTCATATTGTTCAGATGACAGGAAAGAGATTAGTTATGATGACAAACGGGTTAAACCACTCTTTTTAGCATTGTCCCATTTTATTTATGGAACAGTAGAGATGCATTGGTCTTTGAGTAGTATTTATCAAGAACTGCGTAAAGGGTCTAAGGAATACGATATTTTCTCAAAATATGAACTTGGCGTAAATTATTTAGAGTCAATCAAGATATTTAAAAACGGGAAGATTGAATTAGTCTTTAGTGACCATGAAAATGCTGAAATATTTAAAAATGAATATTTATATTAATCGTTAAAACGAAGAAGTTTAGGCTTCTTCGTTTTTATTTATGGAGGTTTATGATGAAATATCAAAATACAAATCAACTAATACCACAAGGCCAAAGAAAGGCACTTAATGATAAAATTTTATACCTTATCGATAATAACGAGACAAATAAATTTAATATAACGCATGAAGATATTTTTAACGCTTATACGGGTGATGGCGGGCTTCATGAGTTAGAATTTAATAGTTTTAATTCGTATCATGCTTTTTCAGAGGCCAAAAAGGAAATTGAAAATGGACAATTTTTCACACCAGCGGTACTTTCACAATTTTTAGTTGAGTGTATTAGACCGACTGATTTTGATCTTGTTATTGACCTAACTTCAGGGATGGGAAGTTTCTTTAACTTTCTACCAAATGAGTTAAATGTTTATGGCAATGAAATTGATTTAAAAGCCTTCAAAGTGGCTCGCTTCTTATATAGTAAAGCAACACTAACTAACCAGGATATTAGATATTTTAAAAGCGAAGTGCAATTTGACATTGTATTAGGGAACCCACCATTTAATCTGCAATGGAAAGTTGGAGAAAATAAATACTTGTCTCAATTGTATTATTGCATGAAGTCTTATGAGTTATTAAAAGCAGGAGGGCTAATGGGATTAATTGTGCCAAAGAGTTTTCTTGCAGATGACTTTTCGGATGGTGGAATGATAAATGAAATCAATAATATGTTTTATTTTATTGGCCAAGTTAGTGTTTCTGATGATGCATTTGCTTCTTTAGGCGTTGCAAAATATCCTACGAAGATTATGCTATTCCAAAAGAAAAGTGAACATCTTCCGATTCGTCCGTATCAGCACGATGTTTTTTTGCCATATACCGATGCAACTGACATCTACGAAAAAGTAATGAAACCAGTAAAAGAGCAACTTAAAGAAGTACGAGTAAAAATCGGTTTGGAGAATCGCCACAAAGGTAATTCAGAGTATGAGTTTAAGAAAAATAAGCTGTTGTTTGATATTAAAAGGCACCCAAGACTCCTAAAGAATTATGCTAATTGTGTGGCATACGCTGAACGATTGAACACCCAAGAAAAGCCTAAAGATATGGATGATAAAGAGTGGCAACAAAAAAAGGTAACTGAAAATAAGGTTTTAAGTTATCTACGTCAAACTCTAAAGAAACAGCACAAGGTTGAAGAAACGCGGCCAATTACAGTAGTTAAAACTAAAGTGGGATTAAAATATAAAGCATATACAGCCAAGGATCGAAAACAACTAAAGGCTAGAAATCTACCTTCAGTTTTATTTGGTACTATAAAGTATCCATTTGCTGAGCAAACGTATCGAAAATTGTTTGATGAAAAAAGAAGAGCTCATGAACAACAAGAAGTCCCATTTAGCAGCGTTAAGCCACATGTAAGTATTGTTGAGTGGTTAAATGAGCTTATTATTAATGACCTATCTAACGGCGAGGAAATACGCTTAAATGAGATACAAAAAGAGGATACTGCAAAAATGCTTATGAAGCGGTATGGTTATCTTCAATGGGGAACGGGTGCAGGTAAGAGTGTTTCAGCTGTAGCCCAAATGAAATATCGTTTAGAAAAGAAACAAATCCATAATGCGTTTATAGTTGCTCCAGCTATCGCGATTAATAACAACTGGGATGATATATTAGGGAATTATGGGTTCGATTATATCCGAATTTTTAAACTGAATGATATTAATAAAATTCAAAGAGGCCAAATTGTTATTCTTACTTTCGGGATGCTCATTAAATATGAAAAACACCTTAAGCGTTTTATGAAGCTACAATCCCAAAAGATAATGCTTCTTTTAGACGAGGCTGATGCAATTAGTAACCCAACATCAAAGCGAACAAAGGCTACGTTAAATGTGTTTAGACGAGTGAAAATCAAACAACTCATGAGTGCAACAAGTACAAGGAATAGCATACCAGAGAGCTTCACAGCCTTTGAATTACTCTATAACAATTCAAGACATATGCTATCCTTAAGCCCTACAATTACTGTAGAAGACCGCAAAACAGGGGAATTAAAAGAAAGTGCGAATCCTTATTTAAGGATTGCATTTCCACCTTACAAAAAAGGGCACACTCATTTTAAAAGATCATTCTCTCCTGAACGAGCTACCGTTTTTGGTATTGGTAAGTTAAATCAAGATATATATAATACGTCATTTTTAAATGATTTAATTAATAAGTCAATGATTACTCGTACTTTTGAAGAAGTATCTGGAAAGGATATATATAAACTAATTCAAAATACTGTAAAGTTTAATACGATGGAACATGAATTATACAGAATTGTGGTTCAGGAGTTCTACAAATTAACATATTTATTCAATACAACTGGCAATACTAGAAAGGACTCAATGCTAAGAATTATCCAGCAGTTAAATAGTTTATTGAAGGCTTGTGTGAACCCTCAAGAGTTCAAGGAGTATAAAACGCAGCAGATACCTTCAAAAGCCGTGAGAACGCTAGAAATGATTAAAAATTGGGATGATGATTATGTTGTAATTGGGTGTACTCATATAAAGACTGTAGAGTATTATCATTCTTTCATAAAAGAAGCTTTCCCTGATAGAAGGATCTTTGTTATTACTGGAGATAAGGTTTCACTAAACCGTCGAAAGTCGATAATTAAAGAACTGAAAATGTCTAAACGTGGAATATTGATTTGTACGCAGCAATCTTTATCTAGTAGTATGAACATAGACTTTGTTAACCGCATCGTTCTTATTGAAATGCTTTGGAACTATCCATCAATGCATCAGTTTTTTGCTAGGTTTATTCGGTATACCTCTAAGGAACAAAAAGAAGTACATTTTGTAACGGTTGAGAACAGTATCGAATCCAATATGCTGCAGTTAATAATTGCGAAGGAAAAACTAAATAATTTTATGAAAAATGAAACGATAGATGAACAAGAAATCTTAGATAAATTCGGTATAGATTTTGACTTAATCAAAATGTTACTTTCCAAGGAAAAGGACTCTGAAGGGAAATCCTATATTAAATGGGGACAACAATTGATTGTTTAGAAAAAAAAGTTTTGCAATGGAAAGG
>NZ_JBMGUV010000063.1:0-10745 GCF_049058285.1 Lysinibacillus sp. UGB7 | reverse complement strand
TCAATAGGAAACAAGTATTCAGTTCAGGATGGCAATCCACTGACAACTTTACAGGACAAGCGTCAAGTTCTGAGTGCTCCTTCTACAGCAGACCCAGATGGTTTAGCCCCATATGCAGTGATTGGTTACAAAATGTTTGTCGAAGATTTTGTCACACTAGCGAATCCAAACGCGACACTTCAAGAACGAAATGAAGCAACGTTATCGGCACTCAGCCCTTTTGGGAAGGCGGGAAAAGGGAAAAAAGTGGCGGAAGCCTTAAAAGATATGGAAAAAGGTTTGGAAGCTGCTCAGGATTTCAATAAATATGCAAACAAGGGGAAGGATGCCCAAAAAGCCACTCAGAAAGAAAAAGAACAACTTGGTGAGTATGTAAATAAAGGTAATGGTAATTCTAATGATGCATATGGTGGTTATTATGAACGTAAGGAACAAAGAACAGATGATTACAATAATAAAACAGGAAATTGGACACCTGCAAATAAGACAACTCCACCCAATGGACCGTATAGAACTGATAAGGAGGCCGATGTTGCTGCAGAAATTTTAGGTTATAAACGAGTTCCTGGAGTAAAATCACATGGTAGAGCAGTTTATACCAATGGAAAAGAGTATATTTCTCCTGATACACCCAGAAAGACAACCGGTTCAACTGATAATGGTGGGGTATGGAAAAAGGCAAATTCTCCAGAGGATTTGTTTAGGAAGGAAACTAGAAAAGGAACATATGATAAAAATTTAAATAGGATTGGTGATTAATATTAATTACTTTTGGCAAATTTCTAAGTATAAAGATGACGAATATCCATTAAATCAACAAGGTGGAAGCCCTACTTGGACATCTGTTTCTGATATAGGAACAAGATATAATGGGAGAATATTTACAGTAAATGAATATTTAACTATGGAAGAGACGTTTATTAAAGCTATTCAGGTTTTTATGACCTCTTCAACCTCTACTAAATTAATGGTTAAACAACTTGAAAAACCACTAAGCTTGGAAGTGATTGAGGATGATATTGTGAAAAAAGGATTTTCCTTGGAGGAATCCAAAGAAATGCTTAATTATTTTCAGATTGTTGAACAAGGCATGAGTATAAGTTTTGCTGAAGTAGAATTTATTATTCGCTTGGCTTTAAGGGAGTATATTTGGGTTGAATTAGAATCAGAAACAATGTTTGTGAGATTTGATTATGATTATTATGTTGACATTGGGAGTACTGAGCGATGTGATGAGGCTGTAAAACAAGTATGCAAAATGAACCTGTCAGTTAATCTATGGGACAAACCTTATCCTTTTAGCAGTTCTACTTAAGTAACAAGATACCTTAATTGGCTATTTGAAGTGCTCCCCAATTATTAGATGTGTCTAACAATTGGGGAGCACTACAATATGCCTTTTAAGGTTTTTTTTAACTCAAAGAAGTTTGTGGTTAAACTGAACCTTCATTACCTGATGGGAGTAAGCCAAAAGGAGATCTGAAATTGAAGAAATTTGAAATTATGGCGGTTATCTTTAGGATAACCGCTCAAGCTGTAGACAAACTCGGCAAAAAATCGAGTTTGTCTACAGTCTTTTTTCTTTTACAGTAGAAAGCAAGAATAATCAGGTCCAGTTGCACTAATAGGAAACAAGTATTCAGTTTAGGATGGCAATCCACTGACAACTTTACAGGACAAGCGTAAAGTTCTGAGTGCCCTTTCTACAGCAGACCCAGATGGTTTAGCCCCATATGCAGTGATTGGTTACAAAATGTTTGTCGAAGATTTTGTCACACTAGCGAATCCAAACGCGACACTTCAAAAACGAAATGAAGCAACGTTATCGGCACTCAGCCCTTTTGGGAAGGCGGGAAAAGGGAAAAAAGTGGCGGAAGCCTTAAAAGATATGGAAAAAGGTTTGGAAGCTGCTCAGGATTTCAATAAATACGCAAACAAGGGGAAAGATGCCCAAAAAGCCACTCAGAAAGAAAAAGAGCAACTTGGTGAGTATGTAAATAAGGGTACGAGTGATCTTCCTGGTAGAAATGGAGCATTTAAAGAAGCGAAAAGGGATGCTGGTATTCCAAGGGCTCAACAACCTGAAAAAATTGAAAGTGTGCCTATGCGTTCTGCAGAATATGAAGGTGGACATGTCCTTAAAGATAGCAAGGGGAATGTTATAATGACTAGAGAATACCATTATACAAATAATTCTGGAGAGAAGTTAATAATTCAAGACCATAGTGCAGGACATACAAAGGGTGGACAAGGGCCGCATTTTAACGTGAGACCTGCGGATAAACCTCGAACAGGAAAAAAAGAAGGTACAAAAGAACATTATCCTTTTAATTAAAATAGGTGGTGAATATATGTGGCATAAAGTTTTAGAAAGAAATCAATTTATTTCAAATTTATACCAAGAAGTGCCTAAGCTTATTAATGTACGTATTGTAGCTATTAAGATAACAGATGAGGGTAGGAGAGTATCACTAAATTTTAATATGCCAAAATTTGCAGATAATCCTCCTTCAAAATGGCATAATTCAGGTTTCAATACTGTGTTTATAGAACTTGATTTTTTTAATGTACAAGAATTGAATGTAAGTTATTGTAAGGAGAACTTAAAGGGGATTATTAACATTGAAAAAAATGAAGAAGATAAATTCAAAGTTCATATTTCTGGTTCAGTGAATATGAATTTGGTAGCAGAAATCGGCATGATACAATCCGTAAGTGGTTACATTGATAATTTACAGGAGTGATAACACTTACTAATTCTTTAGTGGCATGTTGGAGTGTTTAGCTTAAGTTATATTTCCTAGACCTTGATTGACTTTAATAGTCTCTCAAGGTCTTTTATTTGTGAAAAAAGAATTTTTAGACTTACGAGATTTGTTGCAGTGAGAAAGATGTTAAAACGACAACAGATACTACTCGATTTCATATTTTGCGTACAAGGATGACATAGCTCGTAATGCTAAAGTTGGTACCCAAACAGGCACGTAAAGCTGATGAACGAAAGAGACGATAAGGATTTTTTGAGTTTATTTATTTGAATAAGTTTTGAAAAATAAACATTTGTTAAGTATCTGTGAAAATAGAACCGATATATATAGGGAATTCATTAGACCAGATTCATTTGAAGTAGTATATGAAATAGAGGGGAAAGGAATTTTTGAGAAAATAATTAAAAATAAGTCGGGAGGTTGAAATAGTTGGAGAAAAGACTAAATGTTTATATCGACAAATAGCAGAAACAGTTAATGAAATGATTCCAGAACAATGAGAAAAATTTTACTTTTACTCTCAAATTTCGGAAGATGGTGGGGTACGTATTTTTTCTATCAACCCTCATCCAATTTAGATTTGTATGAATATAGTCTTGAAATTCCTTATAAATATAGGTTGACGAAAAGGAATTCAAATTAAATAAAAGAAAACTATTTTCTCTTATAGAATTGAAAAAGAAGTACGATTTTTGACGTGATGATAATAATAGAACATGACCTGGAGGGTGATAGAAATATGGATAATAATAGTATTGTGAATTTATTGGTAAGTCCGCAAATAGCCACTGTTGAGGAAGTTTAGGGAAGTAATGGAAATGAAATCAAAGAACTGGAGGCGGAAATTGGACACAGTTCTCCAACTATGTATCGTATATTTTTGTTAGCTGTGGGTCATCATGTAGGATTGTTATTTCAAGGCACAGATATTTTCTTTGAGAGTATAAGGGAATCAACGCAAGAAGCAAATGAGTCTTTTGAAGAAAACCAAGAACCTTTCAGTTTACCAGTGAACTGCTCCCTGTCAAGTAGACAGGGGAAATAATATAAAGTAGTAAAGAACTTAATTGTCTATTAGGGACTGCCCCCATGGGATAAACAAAAAACAAAATTTAAAATTCCTCCAGACAGCACGTAAACGGTATGGCACCGATTTTCCGGCTGTTTGTTTTTATCCTGATCCTGACTCAAAGACGGTCTACTGGGGCACACCAAAAGGCAAAGACATGAAACTCGACCCACAATCTGTGACCTTTACCGCCAAGGAAGGCGCCGTTTTCCTGCAGTTAAACCAGGACAGCGGGATTGAGGTGCATAGTAACCATCCGCTTACACTAAAGGCCAATGACAATATCACCTTTGCGGGTAAAACCATTTCCATAAGCGCCACAGAATCCATGCGTTTGACCTGTGGCTCCAGCAGTATCGTGCTCGATGGCATTGGAAAATAAGGAGGGATATAAGTGAAAGTTAAAAGCATTAATTATCCAACTTCATTACTACAAGTAAAAAATATAAAAGATGATAATATTGATATTTTTGTGGAACTAGATGATGGTTTTACCTATACTCTAGTTGTCTGTACTCCCAAAAACCTTGAGACACTGATGGAAAGAGAAAACATTGCATATCTTCCTGCCATGCCTCCAATGATAATCGTTAAGGAGATTACAAAAGAAAATATTAGAAAAGCGCTTGATATTTATCTCGACAATAACGCTTACTGGTTAAAATACTATTTAGCAGGAGAATTAGATTTGGAAATACTTGAGAATACAATAAGTAGAATTAAATCTGAAATTGAAGAAATTTGAAATTATGGCGGTTATCTTTAAGATAACCGCTCAAGCTGTAGACAAACTCGGCAAAAAATCGAGTTTGTCTACAGTCTTTTTTCTTTTACAGTAGAAAGCAAGAATAATCAGGTCCAGTTGCACTAATAGGAAACAAGTATTCAGTTTAGGATGGCAATCCACTGACAACTTTACAGGACAAGCGTCAAGTTCTGAGTGCCCCTTCTACAGCAGACCCAGATGGTTTAGCCCCATATGCAGTGATTGGTTACAAAATGTTTGTCGAAGATTTTGTCACACTAGCGAATCCAAACGCGACACTTCAAGAACGAAATGAAGCAACGTTATCAGCACTCAGCCCTTTTGGGAAGGCGGGAAAAGGGAAAAAAGTGGCAGAAGCCTTAAAAGATATGGAAAAAGGTTTGGAAGCTGCTCAGGATTTCAATAAATACGCAAACAAGGGGAAAGATGCCCAAAAAGCCACTCAGAAAGAAAAAGAGCAACTTGGCGAGTATGTGAAGAATCTTGATACTGACAAGGTATTAACAAAAAATGGGGCATTCAGGGATGCAAAGAGAAGTACTGGAATACCTAATTCTTCTCAGCACAAGAAACCTGTTGATGTTTATGATGGAACATCTGAGAATATGAGAGTATATGAATTTGAAGTAGATGGTAAGAAAAAATATATAATAGAGCACAGAGAAGATAAATTCGGACGAGGTCCTCATTTTCATGGTGCTGATGATTTAAAGGGAAGCCCATTAGAAAAAGGAAGATATAATCAGTATCCTGGGCATTCACCAGAAGATTTTGTTGGTTATAAAAAGAAGGGGCACCATGAGGAAGGTGATTAATTTGAGTAATGATAGAACAACAAAGATGGAGTTGTTAAAAAGAAAAAGTAGAAGGAAGAATTTAATCAAAGAATTAAACTTCATGAATCTTACAGAGGAACCATTTTTAGATATTGAAGATAACGATTTATTTTGTAAGAAAGTATTTTCGGTACTTAACACAAAGAAAAATAAGATTCAATTGCAAGGAGATAACTATAAAGTAAATATTCAAAAATCAATACAGTTGTTAAATGAGATTATTGATAATACCGAATTAACACTCAAAAAAGGAAACCTATTGTTTTTTAGAGAAAATGAAATAGAAGCAGTGTTGATTAATGTTCATGAAGTATTTAGTAACTTAGATAAAGTTCTTGAGTTGACAAGGTTTTCAGTGGGATATGGAGATTTTATACTAGTTGCTGAAGATTTTAATTTTGGTTTGTGTATTGAACGAACGGAATATTTTTATGAGTTTAGTGTTTGGGGACTATCATAAAAATGAAACATATGAGAACCTTGATTGGCTAAGTGCCTTTCAAGGTTTTTTATTTAAATCAAGATCATTTGAATCCTCAATTGACATAAGTGAAGATGGGAAATGAAACTCGACCCACAATCTGTGACCTTTACCGCCAAGGAAGGCGCCGTTTTCCTGCAGTTAAACCAGGACAGCGGGATTGAGGTACATAGTAACTATCCGCTTACACTAAAGGCCAATGACAATATCACCTTTGCGGGTAAAACCATTTCCATAAGCGCCACAGAATCCATGCGTTTGACCTGTGGCTCCAGCAGTATCGTGCTCGATGGCATTACCGATATGCAGGGACAAGTTGTCGAAATGGAGGGTTCCATCAAGGCGCCTGTTCCGGCATCTAGTGCAGCGGAAGAGGGAAACGGAGATGACCTTGAATCCGCTCTCGACGTCATGGGCATGATTCCCCTCGCAGGGGGTGGTGCTTAGTGGCCAAGAAAGGGAAAGGTTTCTTCGGCTCGATAGGCAGTTTTCTTGGTAGTATCCCAGCTATCGGCAAAGTCAAGAATGCCGCCAAGTCTGTAAAAAAGAAAATCAAAAATACGAAAAAGAAACTGAAAAAGGCTCTAAAAAAGGCGAAGAAAAAACTAAAGAAAAAGCTCAAGAAAAAGATTGGGAAAGTATTTACAAAAGCCAGGAAGCTTAAAAATAATCTATCGAAGAGTAAAATGGTCAAGAAGTTTAAGCGGGCTGCCAAGAAAGTAGTACTTGCAACGAAAAAGGTTGCAAGTAAAGCGAAAAGTACAGCAAAAGCGGCTACAAAGGCAGTTACGCAGACAGCGAAGAAAGTGGCAACAGCAGTTAAGTCGATTGATGTAAAATAAGCGATATCCTCACTGGAAAGAAATTAGCGCCATGGGAACGAGCAGTCTCAGCAGCAGCCATCGTAGGTGGACCGGCAGTCAAAGGTGCGAAGCACGCAGCAAAAATTGGGGGAGCAGCAGTCAGTGGTATTGCTAAGGCTGGAAAAAAAGGAGTCCCAACTAAAGCACCAGCAGCACCACCGAAAGCAACAAAACCACCTGCTAAGCCAACAGAAACAAAGAAACCGAGCAAGAGTACACCACCAGTTGTTGCGAAACCAAAAGCAACACCGGCACCGACGAAAGCGACAAAACCACCAGCGAAGGCGACAGGAACAAATGCCCCAAGTAAGAGTCAACCAGTTGCTGCGAAACCGAAAGCAACACCAGCACCAGCACCGGTGAAATCGACAAAACCACCAGCAAAGGTGACAGAAACAAAACTGGTAAGTAGAAATATAAAACCAGTAGCTGATGCACGAAAAGTACAAACGGTTGTAAAAGATGAGAAGAACCTAAGGATAATGTCTACAAAAGAATTAAGGGATTTTAAAAAATTAATGGGTAATAAAGGCATTAAGGTCATAGTAGATAAAAAAGGTACACTTTTCCCTAAACCTAATGTGGCAGCAATGTTTGACCCTCAAACAGGATGAATAATATTAAGGTCTGAACCACGTAAATTAGATGCATTTCATGAAAGCTATCATGCAGAACAGTGGTTAAGTATGGGGAAATCAGAGTATTTAACTCAGTCAATATTACAGAGAGAGGAATTTGTATATAGTTCGGTAATAAAAAATAAAAATTTCTTCACTAAAGAAGAAATATACTAAGCACAACGTTATATTCAAAGATGTAGAACTGGTGATTGGCCACCAATTGATTGGAAAGGATTTGATTAGAAATGAAAACTAATTTAAATGAGGAAAAAGCAACGGCACTTGCACAGCATTATATAAAAGAGCATAATGTTCCTTGGGTAATTAAGGCACATGCTCTATATCATCAAAGTTTTTTTAGTATAAATGGTAATGCCTGGATTGTTGAGGCAAAAGCACAACTTAGCATAGATGAACGATCAAATAACTTTATAATATCTGATGAATCAGGAGCAATAGAATTTATAGCTATTGGTAAAGATATAATAAACAAGATAAATAAAAAGCATCCTAAATTAAATACGAAAAAAGCAATAGAGATTGTTCGAGATTCCATAGAAAAAGGAAGATTAGTTGGAGAAATAGAAAAGCCGATTTTCTTTTATGAGAATGTAATGGATATTTCGTGTTATGCCTGGGTTATAGATGTTAAGCTGCCACCACCATCACAATTTGGTCTGATAGGGGACGCTGTGTTTATTTCAGATGAAAGCGGCGTTATTGAAGATATAAGAAATCTGTAATGATACA
This sequence comes from Lysinibacillus sp. UGB7, assembly GCF_049058285.1. Classification (NCBI taxonomy): domain Bacteria; kingdom Bacillati; phylum Bacillota; class Bacilli; order Caryophanales; family Bacillaceae; genus Lysinibacillus; species Lysinibacillus sp. UGB7. The sequence continues at coordinate 2,592 of NZ_JBMGUV010000063.1, read as the reverse complement.
AATATAGTCCTTTACTTGTCAAAGGAGAAATTAAGGTGTTTGATTTAGTGTTCTTGAAAAACTATTTTAAAGAATTAAACTCTAGTACTAAACGATATTATATAAGTCTTTAGAAAATAATATAAAGTAAAAACTGAATTGATTCTGAATGTTTATTTGCTAAGAAAGAGAAAGCTTCAAACTATTATCAGCCTGGGTGAGATGTAGGATCTTGCTTAGGCTTTTTATATTGGTGAAAGGATTATGTTATTGAAGTAAAGAGTAACTCTTTATAACAATATAATTAAAAACGCGAAAAATTAAAGAGTGTTGTGGCATCAATATCACCTTTGCGGGTAAAACCATCTCCATAAGCGCCACAGAGTCCATGCGTTTGACCTGTGGCTCCAGCAGTATCGTCCTCGATGGCATTACCGATATGCAGGGACAAGTTGTCGAAATGGAGGGTTCCATCAAGGCGCCTGTTCCGGCATCAAGTGCATCCGAAGAGGGGAAAGGAGATGACCTTGAATCTGCTCTCGACGTCATGGGCATGATTCCCCTCGCAGGGGGTGGTGCTTAATGGCCAAGAAAGGGAAAGGTTTTTTCGGTTCGATAGGCAGTTTTCTTGGTAGTATCCCAGCTGTCGGCAAAGTCAAGAACGCCGCCAAGTCTGTAAAAAAGAAAATCAAAAATACGAAAAAGAAACTAAAAAAAGCTATAAAAAAGGCGAAGAAAAAACTAAAGAAAAAGCTCAAGAAAAAGATTGGGAAAGTATTTACAAAAGCCAGGAAGCTTAAAAATAATCTATCGAAGAGTAAAATGGTGAAGAAGTTTAAGCGGACTGCCAAGAAAGTAGTACTTGCAGCGAAGCAGGCGGCAAAGAAAACCTATACCAAGGTAAAACAAGCCGTGAAGGAAGTAAAAGCGAAGGTAAAAAAAGCCGTAGTTGTCTATAAGTCGTTAGATAAAATCGAGCCTCCAAAACCTACTAAGGACATGTCCACTAAAGAAAGATTATTACTGGCTGGAATGGAAATAGGCTTACATAAAGCTCAAAAATATAAAGGAATGTTGGATGCAACCATAGATGTAGGGAAAAGTACGTTAGAAGGTTTATGGGGATTTGCCAACAACCCGATTGGAGGATTAAAAGATTCATATAACAATTTGGTGGGCGCAGTTTTTCACCCAATTGAAACAACAAAAGCGATAGGAAATTCAATACAAAACTCAAGTGAGAAAAATATTATCAATGGTAATGCATATTCAAGATCATACTTGGGAACAAAAGCAACATTAAACACTGCTATTGCTTTCGTTGGTACAAAAGGTGCTGGTTCACTAACAAAAGTAGGTAAAGTTCCGAAAGGCGGGACCGAAATTGTAAACAAAGAGCAAATCTTAAAAAATTTAGATGAAAGCAAAAAAGCAAGAGAAAGTTCTAATTTTAGTGAATATACGAAAAAAGAAAAAGAGATTTTAGAAAATAAGGCTAATAATGATGTAATATTTGCTACTAGTAATTTAATAAAAGATGGGAAAATTTCAGCTGATGATTTAAAATCAATGATACCAAATGATACACCAAATACATTTAACCCAAGTGAAACTATAGCAGAAGGGTATAAATACAAATTTGAAATTGATGGTCAAAAAGTTGAATTTAAATGGCACTCACCAGATTTAAATGCAAAACAACTGTATCCCGATAGTAATTCAGGGAATATGTGGACTGCACAAATAAAAATAGGTAAAAAACTTCTGGGGGAAGATGGAAAGCTTTATAAAAAGCCGAATAATTTAACACATATTCCAATTGAATAGGAGGATGAAAAATGGATTTTTCTATTTTTGATGAGTTATCTGATTATTTGCCTGAAGAAATATTAATGAAGTATTTCAATCAGATTATTAATTATTACGAAAGTACTGGGAATGTAAGTATTATTGATTTATCTGAGGCTATATATCAACTATCAGAAAGACAGTGGCACACATATAAATGTTTGGCTGAGAATACGAAACATAAGGTAGATCGAATAATTAAAGAAATAATAGATACAGATTCTTATGAGTTAATGGATAATGTAGCATCAATAATTGCATATTTAGGACTCCCAGAAAGTTTTCAAACATTAAAGGAAATAGATAGAACAAATCTAAGTGCTAATGTTAGAAAATTAATAGAAGAGACAATTAATGAATTAGATGGAAACATTGATAATCCATATTCAGGTTTAGAGTAGAATAATTACCTAAAATTGAACTGCCCCCTGTCAAGTAGACAGGGGAAATAATATAAAGTAGTAAAGAACTTAATTGTCTATTAGGGACTGCCCCAATGGGATAAACAAAAAAACAAAATTTAAAATTTCTCCAGACAGCCCGTAAACGGTATGGCACCGATTTTCCGGCTGTTTGTTTTTATCCTGATTCAAAGACGGCCTATTGGGGCACACCAAAAGGCAAAGACATGAAACTCGACCCACAACCTGTGACCTTTACCGCCAAGGAAGGCGCCGTTTTCCTGCAGTTAAACCAGGACAGCGGGATTGAGGTGCATAGTAACCATCCGCTTACACTCAAGGCCAATGACAATATCACCTTTGC
>NZ_JBMGUV010000062.1:0-11217 GCF_049058285.1 Lysinibacillus sp. UGB7 | reverse complement strand
TAAAATACGTATTATGAAATTGATTCATTCATCAAACAATTTATGCTTTTCTATGTATTCATTTGTTTTCAAAAGATATTGCAGTTCGGCTTTTATATTTGTCCTATCAAGTGTCAAATAAATCTATGAATACACTTTAGATTTTTCAAACATTATACCCTTACTAATAATTGATTTTAAATATAATAGCACTTGTTTATCTCTTTTTATCCAATTAATAGAGGTCTCCGACCATATTGATAAGTCCTCTGGTTTAAACCATTTCTCTCTTTTATTTTCTTTAAGTAACTCTTCAATTTCAATTGAACTGATATGTAATTTATTTGAAACTGTTTCTATGCTAAGACCCTTATTATAGATTAATGATAATACATTGATTTTCCATTCTTCTGTTTTATAAAACCATGTTTCAATCAAGTGCCAATCCTTAATTCTGAAAATCTTGTCATATTCACAATTACATTGAACACATTTGAAATTTATACCTTCTTTTTTGCTTATCAAAATATATTTTAGCATCTTGTATATTACATTGATTAAAGCTTTCACAAAAATAATTCAAACATGGAAAAGGTCCTGTTTCTCCTGTTGGGAGAGTTAAATTACATTTCATAAAATCTGATAAAGAGCTAAAAAAGAAATTAATAAAAAATAATGTCTCAATATAGGTGAAATGTATATTACATATTAGAGGGTATTCTACAATTTGCTCAAATATCCGTTCATTAAATCTTGCCAGTTTCATTAATTCTTTTCCATAGTAACTCTCTATATCTGACCTAAGTTTTAATACATCAACTTGTCCTGTAGAATTTACATATCCATTTGCAATTAAAACCAAGTAGAACTTACCGTACCTAAATTTAAAATACAAATTCAAATTTTCCATATTTAAATTTAAACTTTGTCTTGCAAATTTTCGTGCATAAAATCTTGTTTTATTTGAGAACTTCTCGAATACTTCAGAACTTAAATCTTTAATTTTTAATGTTTTCAATGAAGTATTACTTTCACTATAATTCCAATTTTTTAAAATAACATCATGTTCTAAACAAATTAAACTTGTGGGTAATTGGTGGGACAACCTCCAATATGATTGGCCAAGAGTTTTAATGTCATCCCGAACACAATTAGGGCAAAACTTTAACTCTAATTTTTCTAAAACTCGTGTGTCTTCTAATTCACTACTGGGTTTTATAGACCGCGCTAGATAGACAATTTCATTATTAATGCGTATTGTAATCAAAAAAATAGAAGGATTGCTTTTGTTATGATTATGATCAACATTGATTAAAAAAGAGTAGCTTTTGCTACTCTTTTTTACATTCAGTGAGATAATGCATTATTACATGTATCTCAGTTGAACTCCTTTTTCTTATATATCTAATTCAGCCAATTTATAATCTAATTCTACAAGCTGATTGGGGGGAGCAATCCTTACCCTCTTTCTAATTCGTGATGGTCCAAGTTTTGATCCATAGTGGACACGCGCATATAACCAAATTTCATAAGTATTAGAGAACAAAATTGTTTAATCAAAAAAAATGAAAAAAATTGAAACGTTATTCATCCCTGTTTTGTCTAACAGTTAGAGGAAAGGAGGGGCACAAATTTGCAAGATATTAAAAAGGTTCAGCGTGCTAAAAAGGGAAGTAACAAAGCTTTTCAAGAGCTGATAGAGGATGAAAAGATCAAACTTTATAAAATAGCCTACATTTATATGAAAAACGAAGACGATGCACTGGAGGTTGTCCAAGAAACTATATATAAAGCTTTTGTTTCAATAAAGTATCTGAAAGATGAACGTTACTTTTCAACTTGGTTGTCTCGTATCCTTATCAACTCAGCGATTGATCTTTTAAACAAAAAGAAAAGAATTATTCCAATGGAGAGAAAAAGCATAGAAGAAAAGCTGGCTCCATACCTGTCAAATCAAAAAGATTCTGATTTAATTCGGGCTGTTATGGAATTAGATGAAAAATATAAAACGGTTTTAATTCTACGGTTTTATAAGGATTACACGGTTAAGCAAATTGCAGATGTTCTAGATTGTCCAGAAGGAACAGTAAAAACAAATATCCATCGAGGGATTAATCAGTTAAAAGAAAAATTAAAGGAGGATTCTGTTAATGAGTAATAACCAATGGCCAGATTTGAAAAAAGAAATGGATAAGGTATCTGTCCCAATGGATAAGCTTGATTCGATTATTGCAAATACAATCAATGAAAATCGAACAAAAACGTCAAAGAAAAAAGTGGTTTTCTATTCACTAAGTGCCGCAATAAGTGCCGCAGTTTTAGGCTTAGGCGTTCTTATTGGGTCAGCAAGTGTTTCTCCTGCAATGGCGAAGATTGCCTCTAATATTCCGATTATCGGAACCTTTTTCAACGACTCTTGGGATGAGGGACTAAGAATTGCAGGAAAAACAGGCTTAACTCAGGTGGTTGACCAATCTTCAAAGGACAATGGGATTACGTTAACAATGAATGAATATTTCTATGACGGTACTCGTTTAACATTCGGATTTACTCAAGAATCTCTGTTCGCAACTGGTCAGATCGAACATCCAACGATTGAAGTAAATGGGAAGGAAATCAATTTCATTTCCGGTTATTCAGGAGAATTTGTCACACCACAGAAATATAAAGGGACGATGGATATTACGCCGACTGAGGAACTTCCGGAAGAATTTGATATAAAATTGAGAATTGATGCGGTTGATCTGATTCCAGGCAAGTGGGAATTTAATTTTCCCGTGAAACAATCAAATGAAGTAACAGTGATTCGACCGCAGGAAGTGAAAACCATCGAAGGGGCAGAAGTAGAAATAAGTTCTTTAAAAGTTGGCCCAGCTGGAACAGATCTTAATGTGAAAGTGGTAAAGGATGAAGGGAATAATAAGCTTGATCCATATTTAAACTTTTACGTGATCGATGATAATGGGAATGTGTTAGATACGGTAACAGCAAGTGGTATTGGAGATACCAAAAATGGAAAAGAAATAGAAAAGCTTAATTTTCTGTATGCACCTTTAAAAGAAGGCAGCAAAAAAGTAAGAGTTGTTCCTTACACCATTCCTATGTCGGAAAAAGGCTTGGAAGAAGTATTCATACCATTGGATGAACAAACTCTGCCTATCACCGTCGATCAAGGTGAATTTGGAAAAGTTCTTGTAACAAAGATAATTCATGAACAAGATAAAATTGTCATGTATTTTGATGTCGAAAGTGATGTAATTGTAGACGATAAATTTTCAAGGAATTCATTATGGCTAGAGGATGCTAATGGGAAAAGCCTATTGCTAGAGGATAATCCATTAGCAGAGCGAATTGAGGGTAATACATTTAAGCAAGAATTTGCAGCAAGCAAGAAGAAAGGCTTGCAGATTAAAACCTATAAGTTTCCAAAACCAATTACGTATGAGGAATTTAAGATTGATATTCCCAATTAAATATGAGCCTATCCGGGCTTAGAAAGAGGCTCATATAAAGGGATTGCTTCTTATACTCTAGTGGCTAACCATATTCCGGTTAGTAGTCTATACAATAATTTCCATTATAATTAGTTTGATTATGAAATTTATTATGAAGTAACTTGTATGAGGCCATATAAGCTTTTTCTATAAAACGGGCGCAGACGTTAGAGCTGTCACTCAATCAAGTATTATAAAATCCCTCCTGAATCTTTTACATTTCAGGAGGGATTTTCATAATAAACCTTTTCGGGGGGATATGAAAAAAATACCCTGCTTCTGTTGTCGAAAAGATTAATTAGAAAAGCCAATATTCACTGTGTATACTTGTAAATATAGTGATAATATGGGATTGAAAAGAGGGGAGTTAATGGATTTATTTAATTTTGCGATAGCGTTCCAAATTCTGTTGTTTCTTTATTTTGAAGTAACAACCCTTGTTAATCTTTATCCGTGGAATGATTTATCAAAATACTCAACAAAGGAAAAAATCATTGAGGCTACTGTAAACGGAATTATTATCATTCTTTGTATAGGATTGTTTATTACACAGATAAAATGGCTAATGATTATTTCGGTGGTCTTTTGGTTTGTATTTTTATTTATGCAACTTCTAAATTGGTGGATGCCTTATCTTACTGGGAAGTATTTAAAGCAATTTCCAAAAACTCTATATGAAACTCATTTTAAAAATACACTTAAATTATTACCTAGTCACTTAAACTTTGTAAATCGATAACATTGTGATATTTTACACTTAAAGTAACGGGGTGCTTTAGTACAACAAGTGTTTCGAAAGTAACCAAACTTCTTTATAAAGAATTTAATCTGCCACATTAAATAAGAGCATGTTTTGAAAAAAGGTTGATCAAAACATGCTCTTTAGATTTGTTCTCGTATAAAGGTTAATATCGTTAATTTAATCAACAACTTTATTACAAATCTAAACTATTCATTTTTATATTTTCCAACCGTTTTCACATCACGTTTAAGTTATACATGGACAACTGTAGCTTCAAAAAAAAGATTGTTACCAAAATCATTAAAACCATATTATTTACATTTAAAAAACCGTACTCTCTATGACCTATAGATTGTTACTAAAAGTAATAAATGTAACATTACCTCATTTATTCAATAAAAAAAGATAGTTACTGTTTTTTTATTTTATAAAGCCATTATATCACTGATATACTTGGTCATGAATCTATCTGTGATTCAAATGAAATGAATATATATTGGGAAGAGTTAACAACAGCAAGTCAAGTTGTAAAGTCCTCCTCACTAGAAAATGCGAAAGAGTCCTTTAAGGCAGAAAATAAAAGGGACCCTAATGATAACGAATTATTTTTCATAAAAGCATTTGTTAATGACCATATTATTCAGTCACAATAATTATATAGAATACATCAATCAAATATAAACAGTAGCCATCTCATAAAAATTGAAATGAGGTGGCTTTTAATTATTCGATAATGTATGAGCGTTTCTCAGTCCAAATGCTTCGTTTTCTTGTTCAAATGGGATATAAAAACTCACCTTCTCTTGTTCAAAAATATTAGTCCTGCTGAAGTAATGTATGGTTCGATTTTTCTTCAAACGATATAATAATTTTTTCTCCGTTCTTTCTATTTGATTTTCTAGCAATTGAATTAACTCCTGTGTTGCTGGTAACACCGTTCTCACCTGGATCGACTATTTGGAAACATACTATAAATTAGGAATTCCTTTGTTCGAAAAAATTTTAATTTTCTATGCAATGAAAAAAACCTCCAGGCGATGAGGAGGTCAACTTAATCTAACAACCAACACAATAGAAACGACATGATCCTTTGTTTCTGCAAAAATGTTGCCTTCCATTTTTTTGAGTAGTTGCTTGCCTATGTATAATCCTAATCCGTTGCCTGGCTTGTTGCCCACATTTGAGCCCCGCCAAAAGCTTGAGAACATATGGGGCAGCTCATTCTGCGAAATCGGTGCGCCCGAATTCTTTACTCGGATTAATTGTCTATATTCTTCTTCATGGAATGATACTTTTATATAATTACGATCACCATATTTAATGGCATTTTCAATGATATTATCAAATACCTCTACAAGTCTTTCTGGGTCCCCTACCAGGAGCTTATCCTGAACTTGCTCGACTTCAAAATTAATTTTTAACAGAGCAAGCTTTTCTTTATTACCATACGTTATCTTTTCAATCCATTCACTTAAATAGAATTCTCTATTTTGAATCTCGAAATCACTTAGCGAGGATGCAGATGTGGTTATAATATCGCCGATAAGTTTTTCAATCTGCTCGGATTTTTGCTCAATGAGCTTAGCACATTCCTTACGCTTCTTTTCACTCTTATAAAGGTTGTTATATAGTGCTGCTGAATATAGTTTGATAGCAGAAACTGGTGTTTTGAGTTCATGGGAAAGTGATGCAATCAGCGTTTGTCTATCTTTTTCAAGTCGTAAATTGGTTTGTTTCTGTGACTCCAATGTCTCTCTGAGCAAATCAAGCCCCCAAATAAACTTACCGAAAAACCTACTTTTACTCTCTTTTATACCTTGATTTAGATGTCCTTTTGATAACTCAAGTGGCATATTCTCAATGGCATGAAATGGCTTAATGATTTGCCTTTTAAGATACAATAGCACTAATACTATAGTAACTAAAGCTAACAGTAGAATGATATCTATGGCAATAATTGCGGGTATCAAATTATTCGGAACATGATATGTCATCCGTAAATATCCTACTAAATGTTGTCCGTCATAGATTGGATTAATCATAAAACTTGCTCCATTACTAACGCTTGCACCATTAAAAAATTGCTTGATTTGAAGTGGCTCTGCATTCCCCTCCATCCAATCAAGGCTCAAAATATAGCTAACTTGATCGAGCTCAATGTCATTTAGCAATACACCATTATTCATCTGGTGGGAGATGCGATTCGCTTCAATCACATAGCGACCACCCATTATGGACCGCATTCCTATTGTTAGTTAGTGTCTAACAATTGGGATGCTGTTTCATCACCGAGTGGTCTTCTTATGGGCTATTTAACTAAAGCCCTCGTTCGTATTATAAGGTCAGCCAGAGAAATCTGGTTGACTATTTTTTATTCAATGTATAGATTGATAGTAGCCGGGGTAGAACGGAAGCTCCCGTGGTACTTGATCCCGACAACTAAACTGTTCGCCCTCTACTTGTTAACACATGATTAGGCTGGTTGGGACATAGTGATCCCGTATAACAAGCGAAGATATGAATAACAAGCTAGATAGAGGTTACCGGTCAATACACTACATGAGGAGGAGATAAACTATGAACCCAGTAGTAGGTCTGGATGTCGCAAAAGGTGAGAGTCAGGTTCAAATGTTCTTGGATAAAAAAATGCCCTATAAAAGCATTGTGAAGATTGAACATACGATAGAAGCGGAAAAAGAAAGCCGTTTTCAAGCTTTCTTTTTTTGTTCTTTAATAAGCAATATTTATTTTACATGTCCTTAATATACCAATTTACAAAATGATCAACTTTGTAAATTTATACTTGCTTTTCTGCAGAAAAAGATGTTCTTTTATACATTATGAAATATATAATCCCTAAAATTAAACTTAGAATTGAAAAAGTTATGAATAACGATTCTATATTCACATAGCTGTATAGAAATCCTCCAATTGTTCCCCCTAAAGCATCACCTATAAAAAATGATGATTGTATAATCCCAAAATAAATAGATAGCTCATTAGAAGGGAAAACTTTATATTCCCATAATTCTATTGAAATTGTTGATACTGTAAGTAAAACGCTAATAGTAAGTATCAAACATAATATCAAATACTTTTGTTGATTAAAAATAACCATGGATAATGCAGATAAACATAGTAAAATTTCAGCAATTAAAATATTATAATGAGGATACAACAACAATTTTTTATTTTGAATAACAAACCCACTTACAATTTTTATAATAGCATAGAGCCCCATTATTATACTTACAGTTGACAAACTGAACCCTATATTCTTTAAAATAATAGGCAAATATGGCTCAAACATACCATTGCTCATTCCTAATATACAACTGCTAACGATAGCTAATAATGTCAACTTTTTATCGGTAGGGAGAATATTTCTACTTTTTTCGTTAATTCTATTATCAGGAATTCTTACTAAAAACACTGTATAAAGACATAAAGAAGAAACTAATAAAAGTATTATATATATATATTTTGATTCATGAAATATGACTAACAATTGACCTGCTATGAGTACTGATAAGACTGTTCCTATTTGTCCAGCAATAATTCTAGATGAAATCAGAAACTCTTTATCTTCTTCGTGTTTATTCGCTAATTCAAAAATCCAAGTTCGAATTATAAGAATGACAGAGGAAGCCCCTATTCCAGATATGAAACCAGAAAGTATAGGCAATACAATAGGACTTGGAAAAATTCTTAATGCCATACCTATTGAGTAAAGAGGTATAAATATAGCAAAAGACTTCAATATTTTCATTCCATTAATCCTACTCCCCAATAGGAATGATAAAGATCCTGCTATTGCCATAAACGCATAAGAAAGTGAATAAGAGAATACAGCATCGTTTTTTTCAAACCATAATACTTGAACGTAGCGTGATATACCCATACCTAGATAGAATATCAGCAAAAAAGAGGTTAGTCCTTTATACTTTAATGCCTTCACAGTTTATTTTTATCCTCGTCTCTTCTAAAATACTTGAAATATCTTTTTTATAATTATCATTTAAAGAAATTCCTGAAATGTCTATGCTTAAAATTGTCTCGTATTGTTCTAAATTATATAAAGAATATAAATAACTATATAAAATCTCACCGATATATCTATTGTTATACTCTAAGAAATATGCTGTTTTATAATTTAAAGCTGCTTCTTTATAATTTTCTTTTTGTATAAAATAATATCCTTTCATGGCTGATTGAATAGATAAATCTTCAATATTTTTGTCTTCAATAATTTCTAACCATTTGAATCCTTCATCTAATAAATCATTCTCAAAGAGAATTTTAACTATTTCATAGTGATAATCAGCATCGTAGGTATCTATTTTAATGATTTCTTCTAAAAGTAGAACACTTTTTCTAAAATCACCTAAAGAATTATAACATTGAGAAATGTTATACATTAAAACCGTTTTATGCAATAATGCGTATTTTTTACCACCTGCGATCAGTAAATCTAATTCTTTTATTTTTTTTTCTAATAAGTCAATAGCTTCTTGTATTCGATTCCGTTTAAAAAGGATAAGAGCATACCCATTTCTATTAAAAATCTTTTTAAATTCTTTATCATTATGAATAAAAGAAGGGTCATTTAATAAATTATAAGCCCTTGTTAAATATTTTTCTGCTATTTCAATACTATGGAAGGATTTATCGTGATGTCTTAAATACAACATAGAAAGTATATATAAGGATGAAATTTTAACTTCATTTTCATTATTAGTATTATAATCTTTAGAAATAATATGTTTTAATAAAGTTTCACCAGCAAAAGTATTACCTAAATTATTTTGTGTTATGGCCAATCTAAGAAGAAACTCTATGTCTAAATTGGACGAGTTAGAAATTAAAACATCATTACCTATATCTAAAGAAGTCCAAAGATCTCCTACACTCAAATAAAATGCCATATCGTTATCTTCAATTTCTATAGCTGCCATATTAGCTTGAAGTGATAATTTTATATCAATAGTTTTCTCTGAAAAATGATTTAATCTACTAATAAAGAATAATTCTGGTTCAGAAATTTGTGAAGCATGAAACTGAATTTCAACATTTTTAATTTTTTGTCTTTTCAACTCATTAAATACTTTAAAACTAATAAAATTAATTAGTCGTAAAGCTCTATGTAAATCAAAATATCTCAATTGATGATTAATATCTTGACTATCAGTTATAGACATATCAGAAGTTATATTTATATTTTTAGGATTTAAAAAATTATTTTCGACAGTTGTTAATAAGTTTTTATTTCCAAGAAGTTCTATTGTATTCGCTATGATATTGGTACTTACTAAGCTGTTTTTTAGTATTTTTATCAATGTAATACCTCCTAAAATAATGAAAAAATGATGGCGTTTTTTACACGTCATCATTTTTTTGTTATTATTTGTATACTACAGAATTTGTTTTTTTAACAACTTGAGGTTTACGCATAATATACAACACCTTCCTATTTTTAAAATTTATTACATTTACAGGTTACCATATATGGAAAATAATTTCAAACACTTTTTTTGGGAAATTAGTATAATTATATTTTAATTAGACTTAAAGCTAATATTGTAGCTTCTAAAAAAAGGTTGTTACTGTTTTCTTATTTTATAAAGCCTTTATTATTATCAAAGTTATAATTATGATAAAGTGATATCACTGAGAAGAATACTCCTTATTGAAAAAATGCCCTTCATCTACATAAAAAGCTTCTCATCATTATGGTCAACCATAAGGAAAAAAGCCTTTTTCGAAAAGACTGTTCCTGTTATTTCACATAATAGTTATCTAATCTTCTATCTAAAATACATTTTTTTATTCATCTAAATAATCAGTTCATCAATAGGCAATTTTATAAATCCATCCTCTAATAAAGCTTCATATGCAGATTTCTTTTCACTCTTTCCTCTTTTAATAATTTTTTCTAATAAGTTATTTTCAGCCTTTGTATCCTTTTTCTTAATTACTTTACTTCCCTGCTTATCTTTTAAATAGGTTAATGCCTGAATCGTGATATCTGCTGGACTTTCATATTCAGCATTATTAATAATTCTTTTAACTACAATCTCGGCTTGCTTTGCATCAACTCCTAAAGTAATCAAAGAGTGAACAGCTTTCTCCAAATGTGATACTTCAAACTGTCTTTTTTGATTTTCCTGCTCTTCCTTTTTCCTTTGAATAGATCCTCGAACATCTATTTTACTTTGCCTTTGTTGAAGGAATCCAGATAAATCAATTGGAGTTATGTCTTCATATTTGGAAATTTCAGATTCAATACCATCTCTTAGAGCTTTCAACATAGGTTGAACTAATTTTAAGTCTTCTTTCCCTACCTTAATAATAGCTTCAGATGTAATAAATTCATTTCCCGTTTCAATTGCTCTGCTTTGAACTATAGAAAAAAGCTTAACGGCAATATCTATCTTGCTTTGGAATAAACTTTAATTAAAAACAGCTCACAAATCCTTATTCTACGGAAATAAAACAAATCCATTTTGAAAAAAGTTTGATCAAATTGGATTCGTTTCTTTTTGAATGAACATTTAGTTTTATAAAAAAAGTCTGATCAAAACCCATTTAGAATTCTTTGATTGAAGAGATAAAGCATCGCATCTTTTTTATAAACGTCGCAACGTTATTCAAAACTTCGCGTCTTTCTTACAAACATCGTGACTTTATTTCAAATCCACAATATATGGCCATCTACGGAATAAGGAAATTATTCTCGAATATCAACAACGGAATCCCAATATTCAGTTAAATAAAAGTAATTCCGTTCCAAATCTGATAGAAATTCATTCTGTCTATTTGTTCTAATACCTTTTAAACGTGTAGACCGACCTTTCGAAAACACATCTTGAATGTTTAACCATGGTTTATAATCCTCTCCAACTCCAGAGCCACGACCTTCTTTAATCCATTTTTCGACTTGCGATGTTCTTGCTCTTTTAGACATAAAAAAACACCCCTTTAGATTGAACTGCACCCCAATTG
>NZ_JBMGUV010000061.1:0-12080 GCF_049058285.1 Lysinibacillus sp. UGB7 | reverse complement strand
TAAATCCATTACCATTAAGATTTTCAAAGTCACCATTTTGTAGTAAATTACGAGATTGACTGAGCTGTTTTGCGTATTTAACTTCATCTAGTAGCATTATTTTTTCTTTAGCATATAAATCATCTGATACACATTCTACTAAATTTGCCACTTGATCTATCTCATAATCGGTTGTATCAGCTTTTAACATATTTTTAGTTTCATTTGTAAACAAGTCGTTTACTGCTTTCGTAGCTTTTTCTACATTTTGCAACCCTTCATATTCTGCTGAAGATACGTTTATTGGAACGAATTCGATTTTATCAATTATTAATGTTGCATTAAAGATTTCTGGATACGCAATTTCATCCTCACGGAAAACTTCTATAAATCTATTGGAAGCATCGCTAGGATTGAAAACACCCTCGAGATATGCATATTTAAAATCGGTATATTTCAATGTGGAAGTATCATTAATTGGACCGTTTACGGTTTTTTCTAAAAAAGCGTATTTTATATCTGCACCGTAAACATAAAAACTAATACCACTGGCTGTCGCTGCATAACGAACTCGTATTCTATAATGTTGATTTCCTCCGCCTGCAATATTAGGGTTATAAATTAGATGTGCCGTTGATTTTAATTCTACTACATCCCCTCCTGTAAATTTTGGGCCCTTTCTAGGAATACAAGCCTCATTCATTGACGATGCTTTTACGGCCGGAAACTGTACTATTCTGTTTGTATTATCTCTAAGAATAAGATTGAAAGGAGTAACACTTGTATGTGTCCAAGCAAATGTAAGTGCATTTGGTCCTATACCACTGTAGTTATTATAACTAGTCATGTAAGATAAAATATGACTGAAATTTGAAAAGTTTGTGGTAGATTCATTATTTCTTGGTGGTAAATCAAAAATTGTTTGTTTTTTATTAGTTGTGCTGTTCGGTACATCATAGATTATTTCATGTGTTTCGGCATTTTCAGGTGGAATACTATAATAGTATCCAGGAATAGGATATGCATTTGTTGCAGCAAAAACCATTTTATTTATATTAATACCTGTACTAACTATTGAGTACTCAGTTAGGTTCTTATAAATAAAGAAGTTTTCTGGCATTACTAAAGATTGTGTAAAAGATGGGGATAGGACATTTCCAAAAGTTGGACCATCAAAGAGACTACCAGCGGTGTAGCTAAGTTTACTTGAATGGCCTTGTAAAAAATGATTGATTGTTGCTGTATAAGTACTCACAGTTAACCCTCTTAGCCAAGTAAAAAAATGTGGTTGTCTTACAAGAGAACTTTCTAAATTCTGTAAATTTTGAGGTGTTGAATCCATAAGAGCATCTGAATAAATCTCTCTTGTGAGTTCCATATTTGTAGGGAATGAATACATACGTGCATCATAGTTTGAAAATAGAGAAATGAAATCTAATACATTGATAGTCATAAATCTACGATAATTATTGAATCTATTCCAGTCTCCATTTGAACGAAATTGGTTAAAACCTTGGTCATACCAATTGCTACAATGATTAATGTAATCTTCGGTATACCGTAATAAATTTTGGTGATATAAATCACCTTCAGCTCGACTTAAATGCCATTGATTTGCATAAATAACACCTTCTCTTAATAAAAGTAAATGTAGATTTGCAATTTGAGCATAAACAGGTAGTAATAATAATGTATTATCGCCATAAGACTCAAACGCAGGTATTGCACCTACAAATTCACTATGGGTGGATTGAAATCTATGGCGCACTTCGTCTACTGCATTTGCATTATTGGGGTTTGCTTTCCAAAAATCAAAAGCACTGATATATGATGACAATTGTGATCTTATAACTGATAATTCAAAAAGCGCATTTTCTCGTGCAGTTTCTGATAATTGTTTTTCTAAAAGTTCTTCTGTATGTGTTATAAGATTTCTCCAAATTGTTGTTGATCCTACAGAAGGATAGTAAAGATTGTACAATTTGGAGTGTAGTAACAAATAAGCTTCATCTATTGGATTTTTTAAAGAATTAATAACATCTTCTAAAGCAGTTAAAGCAGTTGAAAGCCCTTCAAGATTATATACAAAAGCACCCGGATTAACTTCACACTTATTCAGCCAATCTTTATAATTCATAGTTTGTAATGCAGCAGTCGAATCCTCTGCATGGGAATTATACCTTTTTGAAATCCTTGATGAATCATCAAGAATTTTGATTTTAGTTGTTTTATCTTGATTCACTTTTTTCCTCCCCTATAAATGTTGATGAACGGTTTGACCCGTTTTTAAAGTGGTGAAAATATTTATTCATCGCAGTTTATATATAATCTTTTCTAGTTCTTCAGTACATTGTAATCTGATGAGTATGCTTCACTAAAGCTAATTGGATAAATTTAACTTTAAGTTCCATTATGTGATGCACAATTGGCTCTCTGCAATGCTTATGATGACGTACCCTCCAATGTCTTGGCGTCTAGCGCATACATTCCTTCGTTCAGTCTATTCATAAGAATTCTTTCAAACAGGAATGCTTCTATTATTTAATTTCATATTGCTCAATTAACCTCTAACTACTGTGCCTTAATTCCTAGTGTAACACTAAACTGAACAACTTTTATAAGACCTACCTTCAGCTTGAACGCAAGCTGTTCAAGAGAATTAAAATGAACTCCATTAGCGAATTCGCTTAGCCATGGCATTATATAAAGGACATCCCTTCATACTCAATGATTGCTGAATGCCATATGTTTCTAATACTTCGGATATGAGCTTGTTATCAAACTTTTTCCCTCGGTCTATATGACAAATGTCGATACCCTTAAAATTACTTTTATTTCTTGCAACTAGGGCGTATAAATTCAACTGTTTTATTTTCATCAGGACTTTGGCAAATGATTGGTCCATTAATAAGCAAGAGCCATTTCATTCCCACACGTACGTATGTCTAATTGTTAACCCCCTGTTTTTCTTTTTTGAAAATTGGCATTGAGATCATTTTCGACGGGTGCTTCATTTCACGTTGGCTGATACGTTTTATATTATGCAACGATTTTAGTTATATACAAAACCTAATTTGTTCATTAAACGACCAATTCAAAGACCCGAGACCTGTTCAGATTTGGATAATAACTTCAGTTTATACTTGATTTTCTAACCATAAATATTATAATTCATGTCAAGATACAAATAGGTTCTTTATCTCCATTTTCAAGCGCTTGTTTGTCACTTATATAGGAATGGTTGTAATAAGTGTTAGCAGTATCAGTGTAATAGCCTTTTTTAAGTACAACTTTTGTAGCAGGTTCATTTTATGAGTAATAAGAAAAAAATGACCCCTGATATTCATATGTGAAGAAGAGGTTAAATATGTTCATTATACTATTCATCATATGAAAGTCTGATAAATTAGGTTTTAAATAGGGGCTTTGTATTAGAACCTACAATTTTAAATGGCCGAAAGAACAGCATCTTTAAAAAGTAATTGGGCTGGGCATTGAATCAATTTCATAAATCTCATTTCTAAAAATCTCAGACTTTCCTATCAAGAAAAATTAGGTTTTATACTGCTTGGTTTATAGTAAAGAGTTTATTCGTACGTAATCCGATATTAAAATAATGCATATAAACACGCAGCACCTCTCTACTATAAAGGTATCAATTTAAGGTGTCCTACATATGCCACAGCAAAAATTAATGAATATCCCAGTCAAAATATATCCCGAACTTAATAACTCCTCTGTTGCCAACTCTCAAAAGAAGGTCCACTCAATAATACATGAACAATTAAAACAGCAGCAACGGTGGAAATTTCATTCTGTAATGGCGTAGATGAGCACAACATCCAAATGGGATGAGGGAGGTGAAACTTCTGTGAAACATAATTTTTACTAACGTGAAAATATCTACATCGTTTGTGGAAAGACGAATATGCGAATAGGCATTTCATCTTTCGGCCATTGGAGTTTCTTCTCCATCTAAGCGTTTATAGGGTAGGGCGAACCGAATAGCTATTTGGATCAAGTTCGAAAGAATCTTGAATCATTGTAGCTCAGCCATCAAATGAAGTACGGAACCTTTCGCAACAAGAGCTTAGCTGGCTACTAGAAGGTTTATCGCTACAGCAACCAAATGCAATTCAAAAAACACCAAAAGGTGTTTACGAACGGAAAGTGGTGGATGTTTTGGTGAACGTTTCTTTTAACAACGAGAAATTAATTCAACTCCCTGAAGAACAGCTTGATTATATGAAGCAACAAAACAAAGACTTATCTAAACAGATTGAAGCGCTAACTGAACAGGTACGCAATTTTACAATACTTTTATAGGGGTCGAAAACCGAGAAATCAAAATACACTGCACCATGATGAACTGTCATTTAGCGATTCTGAGCACATTGAAAAACAAAGCACTCACATAATTTCCTATAGGTTGTACGTAAATACATAAGAGAAAGCTCAATGATTCACTTCGTGATGGCCTAGAAATAGAAACGATTCACCATCATCCAGAACATACGAAGTGCAACTGTTGCCATGGACAAATGATTGAAATTGGCTCAACTATTGCACGTGAAGACGCAATGATGATGAAAGTTCAACACGTTGAACATGCTTACGAATGTAAAAGCTGCAAAAGCGATTCTTCCCAAAAAGCCCAGATTAAACGTGGCAAAGCGCATAACCTGCCATTCAACGTAGTATTGCTGGCCCGAGTGTTCTGGCGAAATTTATCTATGATAAATTCGTCCAATACTTTCCCTTTACCGTCAGGTAAAGGAATGGGAACGTCATGGCTACATACGAATGATAGAAACCTTTCAAATTTGTCATTCGCGTAGCGGGGATTGGTTATTCCCTGTTTACGAACAAATGAATTCAATTGAATTCATCCATGATGGCAAATCTGTTTTACATGTCGATGAAACATATGCACAAATTATTAAGCGTTCGGATGGAAAGTCCGGGCGATCGAATGCCTACAATAGGGTTTAACGAAGTGTACCAAGTCAAGCTCTCACGATTATTCTATTTCAGAGTTCGTTATCACGAGCTCGGTCTGCCCTTGAAGATTTTACGAAAGGTTATACTGACACAATTGTTTGTGAAAGTTATTCTGCTTACGGTAAACTAGAAGGTGTAACCTTCACCAATTGTTGGGCACATGTCCGTCGTTAATGGTTGAAGACGGATAGTAAAAACGGGCAAAGTGGCGTAAAATATTGCGATGATTTATATCGACTTCAACGTAAGTTTAAGCACAGGTCTCCAGGGAAATGTCGAAAACAACGTAAAAATCATTCGAAATCAATCAAATGCCCATTCGCCCCAACGTCATAGGGAGGAAAATTGCTTTTCACTGTCAGATAAGCAGGTGGAAAAGCAAACGCCACCTGCTTGAGCATCGCAGAAACGGCCAAAGCAAATGGTGTGGACTTCTATCAATACCTGATGAAGTTAATGACGGATCTACCGGATCTGGATATCCACCGAAACCCAGAAATAAATTAGTACATGCCTTGGTTAAAAAACATCCAAACTTCATGTGGAAAATAAAATCGCAATATATCTGATAAAAAAACGGCTAATCGTGATGCGTACCGAAAAGGTGCGCCTATTTTTTTTATAATTCAGGTTTACATTCGTTCAACTGCTAGATAAATAAACGTCACTAGATTGAAATGCATTTCTTCCTGTAGGTGACAGACAATCTTTAATTGAAAATACTGTTTAAAATAGGCACTGACGCGTTTGACAGCGGTACGTTCTTTATAAAGTTGTTACCAAAGCTCGGAGCCCGTTGTAGGATGTTAATTTTCGGATATCTGTTTCACACTATTTTATATACACTTTGACATATTGAATTCAATTTCGAGTTTGCCCTTTTTGCCCAAACAATAAAGTCAGGATTTGAATAGGATAAACTTGGAAGGTGTTAATAATAATAAAAAGTGGAGGGTGTTATAAATATGTCTAAAAAACGATTTTTTGATTTATGTGAAGGAGATTGTATCAAAGTATATTCTGCGGGGAAATATGAGGGCGAAGGTATTTTCATTCGCTTTATAGACGAAAGATGTGAAGATTTTATTTATTGGATAAAAAAGAATGGAAATGATTGTTATACAAGTTTAGATGCAATTAATATTGAAAAAATTCGTTATGGTTATAAGCGAGATTGCGACCGAGACCGAGATTGTGACCGAGACCGAGATTGTGACCGAGACCGAGATTGTGACCGAGACCGAGATTGCGACCGAGACCGAGATTGCGACCGAGACTGAGATTGCGACCGAAATCGTTACTAGAATAATAGAATTTGGATTCTTTAAAAAGAAGGGGGGATGAAGATGGAAAAAAAGAGTGCATGTGAATGTAATCGTTGTAAACGAAATCATTGTAAGAGTTGGACATTAAAAATTGGAGATAAAATAAAGGTATATTCATATGGTCATCTATTGAAAGATTGTGGGACGTTCTTGAAAATGGATCATTCATTTTTAAAATGGCTAGATCAGAAACAAAACCTACATCTGACTAGTTTAAAATCTATCCAGATTCAAAAAATGAAATATTAAAACTAGAGTGACAGTATAGTAGATATTTTCCCCTTTAAGTAGACAATGTTAAAAAAACTACAGTACACTGTAGATAACATTTTACTTAAAGGGGATTATTGTATGCCAAGAAAAAATTGCACAGTCAACACATTAAGCAACTTGGCGTAATCGGTAGATAATCCCACAAAGGCCATGATAGTGCCTGCTTTGAATCGTTTTCCTCACACTTTTAAATCCCTTCGTCTTTAGAATGCTGGATTAAAAACTATCAAGAAACCGGTTCATTTGTAGCTAAAGACAATCGCTTTATAGAAGATAACGGACGGACTAGCTGGATTACGCAAAGAAAACCAACTTTTACTGATTGAGAATGATATTTAAAGCTAGCAGCGTTGATCATGGGACGAGGATAGATGTGATTCGAAGTAACGCTCACAAATATTCAATATCAGCAATGTGTGGCGTCCCCAATCTTTAAAAACACGTATTACTATCACGCCAACCAACGTGACAATGAGTTTACTAAAGCAAAAGAAACTGAACTTACTCCATATACTGAATAATTTTTAATGATAATCGAAACAACTATGGTACACGAAAAGTTAACATCGAAAAAGAACGTGACACGTCGTCGATTTGGAAGCCGCACAATACTAGCCACACAAAGTAACGTGTAAGGTCAAACTGTAGAAGTATTTGCTATTGTGGTTAATGATTTGACTTACGGTCGCGCGTATCGAATAAATAGCACTTTGGTGTTTGTTTGTCGAGCTTTACAATCGTGAGATTATTAGCTACATTTCCGGTGCAAAAAAAGGCAGTAGAATTGGAGGCTTGTCAAGTATTAAAGGCAATTTGAATGATTGAACTGCCCCTAAATTGTTAGACACCAAATCTAACGATTTAGGGGTGTTTTTTATGGCTTGTTTTACTGCCGAAGAGAAAATATTTATTGCTCGATTCGATGCCCTTATTCCTAAGAAAAAGAGGCGAATATCCATGAAAAAAGAAACGCAGAAGGTAAAATCAGTAGAAGGTTCAGTTGAAGCGCTTGAAGAACGAATTAAACAACTAGAAATGGAGAATGCCTATTTAAAAAAGTTGAATGCTTTAGTTCAAATGCAGGAAAAATTACATCCAAAATCAAAGCGCAAGTAATTTTTGAACTAAAGGTAACCTATGATGTCGTGGCCCTTATCAAAGTCGCTGGTATTCCACGTAGCACCTATTATTATTGGGAAAAGCGTTTGAACCGAAAAGATAAATATTCTGCAGTGAAGACAGCTACCCAATCCATTTATCATGAACATAAAGGACGTTATGGTTATCGTCGTATCACAAAAGAATTAAAGAAACTTGGATTTTTTCATAATCCCAAGACCATCAACCGTTTAATGAATGAAATGGGCTTAAAGTGCCTCGTTCGATTGAAAAAGTATCGCTCTTACAAAGGAAATGTTGGACGCATTGCCCCAAATGTAATCCAGCGAGATTTTAAAGCAAAGAAGATGCATCAAAAATGGGTAACCGATGTAACAGAATTCCATTTATTCGGAGAGAAGCGCTATTTATCACCAATCCTTGATTTATGCATTGCAATGGCGAAATCATTGCCTATAAAGTAATGAAACGACCGGTTTATCAACTTGTAGGTGATAAGTTAGAACAAGCAGTGAAGCGTTTAAAACCTGAAGATCAAGTCATCCTTCACTCCGATCAAGGCTGGCATTATCAAATGAAAAAATATCGAAGGGCATTAAAGGAGCATGGCATCATACAAAGTATGTCCCGTAAGGGAAATTGTTTAGACAACGCTGTCATGGAAAATTTCTTTGGCTTATTAAAGTCTGAGTTGCTTTACCTGCAAGAATTTGAAAGTATGGAGCACTTTGAAAAAGAATTGGATGCCTATATTCATTACTATAATCACAAACGTATGAAGACAAAATTAAAAGATCTAAGTCCAGTACAATACCGGACTCAGATCTTAGAAGCTGCTTAAATTATTTGTCTAACTTTTTTGGGTCAGATCAGAATTAAGATTTTGTTTAGCTAATTGTTTGAAAATGGTGATACATAATTACTTGTTTACATAAAAATATATTGGATACTGTATTTCTTTTTATCTATGAAAAATAAAGCTTAGCGAGGAGGCCTGAACTTGATTGATGATATTAATCCACATTCATCTGAACATTCATCAAATCTTAATTTAACTAATGAAATAAAAAAAAATCATCACCTACCATTTAGTTGTATTCTAACTATTCCGAAAGGATTTCAATTAAAAAAGCACAGTGACCCCAATTTTGTATATGATTTAAGTTGTTTATCCATGACAAAAGAAAAATGTCAAAAATTTATCGAAGTAGAAGATTGTGGTCGGGTAGAAGTGGATTTACATGTATTAAAAATTAAAGGTTGTTTATTTTTTATCCTAAACCTTTTTATTGAACCTATTTGTATTGAAAAATTTTATACGACACAAGGAAGAGAAACTTTTGTTTCTTTATGTTATCAAGAAACCTTATATGTCGATCATGTATTAAAGTATAGTACAGGTGAATTACCGTATTATTCTATTGACGGAAAACATATTCAAATAAGGGATTTGAAAGTAGAATTACTTAACGAGAGTTCCTCAACTGTCAAAGTATCCGGGTTTTTCTTTTTCGAATATGACTGATTTGCTCTGTCATTAAACGAATTTTCAGAAGTGTTAAAGCACTTATTTTAAGTTTACTAACACACTTAAAATAAGTGCTTTATTTACTATGTATTAATCCGCAATACCTTAAAGGTTTCGTCATGTATTACCCAATTTACAGCATTATGAAAATTCGCTGCATTATCGATAAGTGGAAATAGAATATCTTGAATAATCACCATTGATTGATTCAGTTTGGACTCAATCATGGTTTGTATTGGGGGGAATATCCATAGTTATAGTACATATCCTTCAAATCGTTGCATGTAAAATTGTTTCTTTTTTCTGTTACTCGTAACATAGTCGCACACCAATCATTGAGTCCATTCAATATCACCATTTTTATGAAATTACTAATTTACACATATTTAACCTATCATTCACATAAGAATATCTAGAAACCTGTTTCTATTATTAAAATATAAAATACGGGAGAATAGCAATTGGTTAAATAGAAACTATACTATAAATGAATATAGGATATGTAAATTTTTTAGAATAAACCTTGTCAAATGAAATTTTGAAAAGTACGTCATTTTTACAATTTTTTTAATTCCGCTGTTAAGATCGGAAATTTTAGAGAAAAAAATCCAGAAACTGTTGGTTAGGATTAGGAGGAAAGAATGTGAAGCGAGAAAAAGAAGGAGATTTTGAAATCCAGGAAGATTCAATAATTCTATCAAAAATGAAAAATAAATATTCAATTCACCCCTTAGAAAAGAGTCCTACTGCTGCAATACAAACTATGAACTATAAAGACTGGTTAAATATGTGTGAGGGAAATAGTAGAAATGATTTAATGTATCTAGAACCTTTTGTATATAGTTTTGAAGGGTTAATAGCAGGTACAGCTGCTACAATAGGTACCATTGTTGCTATTTCAAATCCTATACTAGGAGCTGGGGTGGCTATTGTTTCCATTCTAATACCTCTATTATGGCCTGAAGGTAAACCACTTTGGGAATCAATAATAGAGTATACAGAAAAACTTGTACAAAGAGAACTATCAGAATTTGCAAGAATAAAGGCATTATCAGAATTAGCAGGCCTTAAAAAACAATTAGATGCATTTAATAGAGCCTTTGAAGATTGGAAGATGTATCCTAGTATTAATACGGCAAATGAAGTGAAAAATAGATTTCAAAATACTAATAATTCGTTTATAAATGCAATGCCTGGGTTTGCACTTGCTGGCTATGAAGAAATTTTATTACCTATTTATGCACAAGCTGCCAATCTCCATTTACTTTTTTTGAGAACAGGTCTCATTTACGCAGATGAATGGGGTTTATCTAGAGCAGATGGTAATTTACATTACAATGAGCTTTTACTGTATACCGCAGAGTATACTAATTATTGTACTACTGAGTATAACAAAGGATTAAAAAATATATTTAAAGGACCTTGGAGTATATACAACACTTATCGTACTTTTATGACTATCAATGTATTGGATATCATTGCATTGTTTCCAAATTATGATCCGCGCCTTTATCCAATATCTACTAATATCGAACTCACAAGGGAGATTTATTCTGAAGGGATTTTTCCACTTACTTCTGAATCAGCCCCCCCTATTCTTACAGAAACAGTAGAAAATTCATTAACACGACAACCACATCTTTTCACTTGGTTGCAAAAGTTAGAACTTTTTTATTCTACACCAGGACTATTTGATTCCGCTTTAACTGGTCATAGAAGTTTATATTCGAATACAGATTCTACTATCTCATCGAGTATAACTGTTGGACCAATGTTTGGAAATTCTACAGATAAAAATCAAAAGGATTTCGATTTTGCTACTGGATACATTTTCAGGGTTACTACCACTACTACTTTAGGTACAATTATACTTCCATCTATCAGGGGAATAGCTTTTGAATATACTAACTATTATCCTACTTATCAAATTCCACCTTCTGAAGACAAAAAAGTTTTTGTCCAAGAATTAAACACAAATAGCACTAATCTGGATATAACAAGAAACACTTTTACGTTTCCTCCACTAACTCGGGAAACCCTTTACGAAAACGTTGATAATTATAGCCATATTTTGTCTTATTTTACGAGTCACAGTGAAGTACCTAGTGGTCCACCAATTGCTTTTACATTTGCTTGGACACATAAAAGTGTCAGCCGTATTAGCGCAATAGGTTCTGAGGGTTTCAACAGAATTACACAAATTCCAGCAATCAAAGCAACTGATATGAATCATTTAAGTGTTGCTATAAAAGGCCCCGGTTTTACAGGAGGAGATTTAATACAGCTTAAAACACATGGTTTGGCT
This sequence comes from Lysinibacillus sp. UGB7, assembly GCF_049058285.1. Taxonomy (NCBI): domain Bacteria; kingdom Bacillati; phylum Bacillota; class Bacilli; order Caryophanales; family Bacillaceae; genus Lysinibacillus; species Lysinibacillus sp. UGB7. The sequence continues at coordinate 550 of NZ_JBMGUV010000061.1, read as the reverse complement.
AATTATAGCTGCAAGCCTCTTACTAATGAATTAATGAAAGTACGCATTCGTTATGCATCAGCAAGTAGTTCAACTTATCTTGAAATAGGTGGAGCTAGATTACAATTAGAAAAAACAATTAATAATCCTGATGATGACTTGATCTATGAAAATTTCAAATATGCATATTTACCAGAATACGTTGAACCTGGAAATTTCTTCATTGAACATAGGGGTACATCTTCTTCAGAAAGCGACTTAGTACTACTTGATAAAATCGAATTCATTCCATACGACTTTTACACAAAGGAGATGGGAATGGAAAATTTAGATATAGTAAAGAAAGCTGTAAATACATTATTTACGGATGATTCGAAAAATGATTTAAAAGCTGATACGACGGATTATCAAATAGATCAAGTGGCAAATTTAGTAGAATGTGTATCAGATGATTTATATGCTAAAGAAAAAATAATACTATTGGATGAAGTTAAATATGCAAAACAGCTCAGTCAATCTCGAAATTTGCTCCAAAATGGTGACTTTGAAAATCCTAATGGTAATGGATTTG
>NZ_JBMGUV010000060.1:0-14936 GCF_049058285.1 Lysinibacillus sp. UGB7 | reverse complement strand
AATTACTCTTAGTTTTGGGTTAATAGCCTGAGCTACTGTTGAATTTTCATCTATCCATTTAAAAACTTGGTCTCGTGGATAGTGTGCTTGAATGTACGGAAAAATTGGGAATGTACCAATTTTCACTAATTCATAAATTTTCGCTGTCTTACATTGAAAAATTTCACATAGATGTTCATTTGTTAAGATCTCAGGATATTTTTGAACAGAATGCACTTTCCAAAACTGTTCGTTTTCTTCACGGACGACCATTCGCACTTTATCAAGAAATTCAGATTCATAATCTGGATGAAACATATTTTGTCCTCCTTACTAATAAGTTGCATTGTCCTGCAACTATTAAGATACTTTTCTTGGAACCCAAGAACGAATGTAATTTAAAACTGTTCGCAATTCTTGTCTGCGGACATCTTTATAACTAGCTACAGCAAATCGATCTTTAATTTCACGATGTAATTCGCTAAATAACTTGGGGCGAATTGAAATGTCGTTTTCAATCTCATAAACTTTTTTTGCCACTTCTTTTTGTACTGCACGTTGTTCACCAGAAGTTAAGGTGATTTGTTCTTCGACTTTCTCGTTAATTAACGAAAGTTCTTTCCGTATTTCGTGTTGTTCGGTTTTAATTGCTTGAGTGTCTTCTACTAAATCTGCTGTAGTACGCAAAACAGTTACAAGCGCTTGGTCTTTGGATAAAGGAACAACGTTTTCTTTTATGTTGTAATACTCGTCCACAAGCAGTTCGTAAGCATCCCAGGCTTCATCAGTGTTAAGAGATTTTGCATGAAGCCAAGCGCCCTTTTCAGTCCAAAGGTAGAGTTTGTTAATATTGGATGGCAATTCGTCAAATTGACGACTCGCTCTAAATGCTTTTAACTCTTCGCCACACAAACAAACGAAATGTTTACCTTCTGTATAACGTTCTGCGTTACGTGTATAGTTTTTACTGATTACTTTGTTATCCGTTCCATAACTCACAGCTAATTGAGATGTTGTTAAAACACGACGGTTGTCATGTACGATGATTTGTAATTTATTCATATTAATCCTCCTTATGAGCACTTAGGCACTTTTTGATTGTGCATTTTTTGCACAAATTTCATTAAAAAAAATCGTCCAGTCAATACCTAAAGCTTTCCCTATTGATTGTGCAACTTTTACACTTGGGCGTAGTCCGTTTTCAATCTTAGTGTAATATGACCGTTCTATACCTACCAGCGCAGCTACTTGTTCATGAGATAAATCAAGTACCTTTCGTTGTTTCTTTAAAATTTCAGGAAACATATTAGCACCTCCTTTGTGCATTTCTTACACATAGTATATCGTGCATTTTTTGCACAGTCAATACTTTTTGTGTAGTTTTTTCACAAAATATTTATTGTGCAAAAAATTCACTTATAATATATACAATAGAAAGGAGCGTACTGTATGAAATATGGCGAGGTATTAAAAAAACTACGTACTGAAAAAGGTTTATCTCAAAAAGAACTAACTGAACGCCTTACGATAAATAGATCAACATATGCTCGTTATGAAACATCATCTACTCAACCTGACTTTGATACTTTAAGTAAATTAGCTGACTTTTATAATGTATCTGTGGATTACCTTTTAGGCAGGACTACTAACAAAGAGGCTTTACATACACAAGCTGGTATATCAGATGATGATTACAACAATCTTGATGCATACCAAAAGGAAGTTATTGATTTCTTTTTAACTAGAGAGAAATTATTTTTTAAAAACCAACCAGAAAACATGCTTGATGCACTAGAACAATTCGAAGTGTATTACGAAGTATGGAAAAAGCAACAAGAAAACAAGAAGTAAATTATAATTCCATGTCGAGTTGCAAAACATAAAAAAATTCGCCTTTTCATTGGTGAATTTTTTTGTTAATATTTACAGAACACTTGTTTGTAAAAGAGGGATGTTATGACTTTTGTTTATACTCATTTAGAAGATTACATTCGAGAACTGTACACTAGAATTGGAGTAACCAAACCCAACCATTTAGATCCACGAATAATTGCATCAAAGCTTGGCTTTACATTAATTTATGTACCTTATGATTCAGTGAGTTATGACAATATTATTTGTTTAAACTCAACATTATCTATCGAGGAACAATGGCAAGAATTCTGTCATGAATTATGCCACGGAACTGTACATTCTGGAAATCAAGTGAAATCATCCTCTTTGTTTAGAGAATATCAAGAGTGGAAAGCAAATAGTTTCGCACTACACGCCTGTATTCCTACATTTATGCTAAATAAAATGGTTTTACCTTCGAGTAAGGAAAAAGCTATTTTCCTAATTCAGAAAACTTTTAATGTAGAATATTCTTTTGCCGAAAAGCGATTAGATCAGTATTTAAATAACCATTTTCTATTATCAAATCAGTATATACGAATATATGGGTAACAATTTCAAGTTATATATTTTTAATTTCTGTTTGGAGGAGATTATATGGCATCAATACAAAAATATGAATTGAAAAACGGTAAAGAACGTTGGATGTATGTAATAGAAAATGGGACTAATCCAACAACAGGGAAGCGAGAACGTATAGTTAAACGGGGTTTTTTAAAAGAAAAAGAGGCTATTAAAGCTGCAAGAGATATGGAATACGAGATGGAGAAATGGAATTTGGATTTAAAAAATAAAATCACTTTCCAAGAATTATCCGAAACATGGTTTGAGCACTACCAACATATAGGAGTTAAAAAAAGCACTTTGAGAGTGAGAACTCATGAATTAGGAAAGATACTACCTTACTTTGCTAACAAAAGAGTTAAAGACATCACTCAAGTTATGTATCAGCGATTTCTAAATGAAATGAATGAATTGTTATCTGCAAATACCCTTTCCGGCGTGCATGGCACTTCAAGGATGATTTTTAAATATGCGCGTGAGCTAGGGATAATATTTGTTGACCCAACGGAATTCGCTAAATTACCAAAGCGTATTAAAACAGTTGAAGAAATTGAAAACGAAGTTATACAAGATGTTTATTTTGAAAAGCATGAACTAAAAGAATTTTTAGATGCTGCGCTTACATACGGCAAGCAAGGAGATCACTTTATTTTCAATATGTTAGCATGGTCTGGGATGCGATTAGGTGAATTGTTAGCCCTAAAATGGAGTGATATTGATTTAGATAATCACACAATATCAATAACCAAGACATTATATAACCCAAAGAATAATACTAAATTGTATGAGTTAACATCACCTAAAACTAATGGCTCCATAAGAGTTATTGATATAGAGCCTGAGTTGAACGGACTAATAAAGAGCCACCAAATACTACAAAAACAAATACGGTTATCATTAGGAGACAAATACAAAAATTTAGACTTTGTTGTAACGAAATTAGAACCGCCTAATTTCGGTTATCCATACTATTTGAAGTTAGTAAATAATCGTATGCAGGCCATATTAAAAAATACGACTATAAAGAAACATTTAACACCACACTCATTTCGTCATACACATACATCCCTTTTAGCTGAGGCAAATGTTCCGTTGGAATTAATAATGGAACGTTTAGGTCATGAGTCGGATGAGACTACATTAAAAGTTTATTTACATGTCACGAAAGATCGTAAAAAAGAGGCATCACAAAAGTTCGGTGAACTAATGCGAAGCCTCTAAAATTTAGTCATTTTAACTTTTCGGCATCATTTCGGCATCATTACCGTTGTAAAACCGCTTAGAAACCCTATATTACTGGGGTTTCAGCGTTTTATTACATCATGCCGCCCATACCGCTCATGTCAGGCATACCCATACCTGCGCCTGCTGGTTCTGGAATATCTGCTACAACCGCTTCTGTTGTTAAGAATAGAGCTGCCACTGATGCTGCATTTTGTAGAGCTGAACGAGTTACTTTCGCTGGGTCTACTACGCCCGCTTCCACCATGTTTACCCATTCGCCTGTCGCAGCATTGAAGCCTACACCGATTTCTTCGCGTTTTAGGCGATCCACGATGATTGATCCTTCAAGACCTGCGTTGTTTGCGATTTGACGAACTGGCTCTTCTAATGCGCGAAGGACGATTCTTACACCTGTTGCTACGTCTCCATCAACTACGTCCGCTGCTTTTTCAACTGCTGCGTATACGTTAAGAAGTGCCGTACCACCACCTGAAACAATACCTTCTTCAACTGCTGCACGAGTTGAGTTTAGGGCATCTTCAATGCGGAGTTTACGTTCTTTTAGTTCTGTTTCAGTTGCAGCACCAACTTTGATGACTGCTACACCGCCAGCAAGTTTTGCAAGGCGTTCTTGTAATTTTTCTTTATCAAATTCGGAAGTTGTGTCAGCAAGTTGTGCACGGATTTGGCCAATACGCCCTTCCACTGCATCTGCACCGCCAACGCCTTCTACGATTGTTGTATTGTCTTTTGTGACAACAACTTTCGCTGCGCGACCAAGTGAAGTAATATCCGCAGATTTTAGATCTAATCCTAATTCTTCAGTAATTACTTGACCACCTGTCAAAATAGCAATGTCCTCAAGCATCGCTTTACGACGATCACCGAATCCAGGCGCTTTAACCGCTACAGCGTTGAATGTACCACGAAGTTTGTTTACAACAAGTGTGGCAAGAGCTTCACCTTCAACATCTTCAGCGATGATTAATAATGGACGACCTTGTTGTACTACTTGTTCTAATAATGGTAAAACTTCTTGGATATTTGTGATTTTTTTATCTGTAATTAAAATGTATGGGTTATCAAGTACCGCTTCCATTTTATCTGTATCTGTTACCATATAGTGAGATGCATAGCCACGGTCGAATTGCATACCTTCTACAACATCAAGTTCAGTTGTGAAGCCTTTTGACTCTTCGATTGTGATAACACCATCGTTACCAACGCGCTCCATAGCTTCTGCGATTAATTCACCAACTTCTTCGTCAGCAGCAGAAATAGCCGCAACTTGTGCGATTTCTTCTTTGTTACTTACTGGACGAGAAATTGCATGTAATTCAGTTAGAGCAGCTGCTACCGCTTTGTCGATTCCTTTACGGATACCTACTGGGTTTGCACCAGCTGTTACGTTTTTCAGACCTTCACGAATGATCGCTTGTGCAAGAACAGTTGCAGTTGTTGTACCGTCCCCTGCGATTTCATTTGTTTTAGAAGCAACCTCTGCTACTAATTTTGCACCCATGTTTTCATATGCATTTTCAAGCTCTATTTCTTTTGCGATAGTTACACCATCATTTGTAATAAGTGGTGAACCGAATTTTTTTTCTAAAACGACGTTACGACCTTTAGGACCTAATGTCACTTTCACTGCGTTAGCTAGTTTATCTACACCTTGAAGCATTAATGAACGAGCTTCTTCTGAGAATTTAATATCTTTTGCCATTTGAATTTACCCTCCTGAAATGGAATATTCGTTAAGCTTAATTAATATAGTTATGTTTTATTGAATAATTGCAAGAACATCGCTTTCGCGTAAAATCAAATATTCATTGCCTTCATATTTAACTTCTGTACCTGAGTATTTAGAGAATATAATGTGGTCGTCAACTTTAACGTCAAGCTCTACACGTTGTCCGTTTTCTAAAAAACGACCTGTCCCAACTGCTACTACTTTACCTTCTTGCGGCTTTTCTTTCGCAGAATCCGGTAGTACAATTCCAAATGCAGATTTTTCTTCTACCTCGATTAGTTCGATTACAATACGATCTCCTAGTGGTCTTAACAAGTGAAACAACCTCCTATTAATGAAATATTTGTTGAGAGTTTATTAGCACTCTACACCAATGAGTGCTAACACATTTATTATGATAATCAATCACTTCTTTTTTTGCAAGCCAGAACTACGAAAAATTTTGTTTTCTTTCCATATTCCTCTACAATAGAAAGGAAGCTATATGAATGGAAAGGATTTTGTCTGTGAATAATTCTCTAGTAGGTATTAAACATAAAAAAACTGCTCTCTATGTTTTAATGATTTACATTATCATGCAATTATCAGGTAGATGGCTCATTATGCCGTTCCACAAAGTTGTGATGAGTACGACAGGTTTACCTGCTGAACAAGCTGCCCCCATAACACAAGGTTGGTATATCGCACTTAGCTTTGCGATTGCACTGCTTCTAAGTTTAATCTTAACATCTCGTGATAAAACTTTTTGGGATGTCTATCAAGGTAAAAAGGAAACAGTACCACTAACAATTATGTGGGGCATCATTGGTTTCTTCTTAGTATTTTTCGGACAAATGATCGGTGCAGCTATTGAAATGGCCATCTTTGGTATTGAAGGCGGCTCACAAAACACAGCTGACATTGTAGCTCTTGCGAAAGGTGCGCCCATTGCCATTTTGGCCATTGTAGTATTTGGACCTATTTTGGAAGAATTCGTCTTCCGTCGTGTTATTTTTGGTTCGCTTGTCCAAACAACAAACTTTTGGGTAGCCGCCATCGTTAGTGCCATCTTTTTTGCGCTGATTCACTTCGATTTTTCACATATCTTGCTTTATACAATTTGTGGTCTAATCTTTGCATTTTTATATCACAAAACAAAACGGATATGGACATCAATTATCGCACATATAATGCTAAATGGTTTTGTGACACTTGTACAATTCTATGCAGAACCACTGCAAAAGTTTCTTGAAGAACTAGAAAAAATGCAATAAAAGTCTCTAACCGCTCTGGTACTGTATTAGCTGAGCGGTTTTTCTATAGTCAAACGTTATTTTACATAGCCCGGGTTCTAGTTGATTATACCTGAGCATAATTGCTACTAACAGAACATTACTAGGATGTAGCTATAGACCCTTTGTGCCCTCTAAAATACCAAAAAGCCCGGTGCATCTATTACGCACCGAGCTTCATTTAGTAAACTATTATTTTAATTCTTCAATTTGACGGCGCTGTTGCTCAAGAGCTTCTTCAACCTGACGCTTTTGCTCAGCTTCTTGTTCTTCCTTCAAACGAATTTCTTCCGACTTTAAGTATTTCTTATAGCCCACACGTGAAATCAAAATACTAAATTCATAAAGTAAAAATAACGGTACGGATACCATTAAATGTGATCCTAATTCAGGTGGTGCTATTAATGCAGCACAGACAAATAAACCAAAGTATGAATATTTTCGAACACGTATTAGTAATTCAGGGCTCAACATTCCGATACGAGAAAAGAATAAAATCACGATAGGTAATTGAAATAAAAAACCAAACGGGATTGTGAGTTTAAATAAAAATGAAAAATATTCATTAATCCCGATTGTTTGCTGAATTTCTAATTCGTTTGATAAATTCATCATGAACTTCATGACATATGGAAATAGTAAAAAATAAGAAAACGATAAACCAGCAATGAATAATATAAACGAATACGGAATATAACTCAGTGTCGCTTTTCGTTCCACTTCACGTAGCCCCGGGCTGATAAAAGCCCATAATTGATACATCAAAAGAGGTGACGTGAAAATAAACGAGATTAAAAATATTACTTGGAAATAAATTGCAAGTGGTGCCGTTACATTGAAAGCATGGAGCACTATATTATTGGACTCACCAGTATACTGGATGTACTTAATGAGTGGCTTCGCAATAAAGAAGCTCCCTGCCATAGCGAGAACAAAGAAAACGGCAACAATGAAAAGCCGTTTTCTTAATTCTTCTATATGTTCAATAACAGTTAGATCTTTTGGATTCATTCCTCAAACATCCTAACTTACTTATCTAATTCTTTCTTTTTCTTATCATCATCATCTTCGTCGGCTAAACCTTTAGTAGCATTTTTGAATTCACGCAGTGTTGAACCAAATGCTTTACCGAGTTCTGGCAACTTCTTAGGACCAAAAATTAGTAACGCGACAATACCGATAATAATGAGGCTCATAGGACCAATACCACCCATTACAGCCACCTCCTCTTTATATCCATCATTTTAACGCATATTTCGTCAATTTGCTAATTAATAATATGTGAAAGTTTTTCGTCTAGATATCTTCTCTACGTTATACATCTAGCACTGTGATTTGACAAAAATATCAATCAACTATGTAATCTCTATTATTCCTGATTACGTATTAAATAAATTAATGCTTGCAATTCTACAGACAAATCAATTGTTAAGAGTTGCATCTTCTCCGGTACTGTAATACGCTCTGGTGTAAAATTTAATATACCCTTTGCGTTCATTGCTGCTAATCTGTCTGCCATTTTTTGTGCTGAGCGTGGAGATACCGTTAAAATGGCAAGTTCTGCACCGTATTCCGCATACTTCTCCTCTAATAAATCAGGATGATAAACAGGAATATTGCTTGTCATTTTCCCTTCTTTTGGTGCCTTTGAATCAAATGCAACCACGATATGTGTATTATGATTTTTCTGGAAATTATACTTTAATAACGCATTACCTAAATTCCCTACACCAATTAACGCGACTTTTGTTGCTTCATGCTGATCGAGTGTTTGGCTAAAAAACTTTAATAGATGTTGCACATCATAGCCATATCCCTTTTTGCCAAGAGCTCCGAAATAAGAAAAGTCACGGCGAATAGTCGCAGAATCAATTTTCATTGCTTCACTCAGTTCCTTCGACGAAATACGTTCCATTCCTTCTTGGGCAAAGTTTTGGATAAATCGATAGTAAAGAGGAAGTCTTTTGGTAGTGGCTTGTGGAATTTTCACTTCTTGTTTCAAACTTTTTCCTCCTTATAAACACTTCAAATTCGCTTTTACGGATTTGAATACTAATTTTGAAACATGCTTATACGATTAAAATTTTTGACATCCACTGGAGGATTTCCCTTTAGTTAGTGGCGTAGTAGACGCCACTAACTAAAGGGAAATCGTTTCAATCTTACATGACAGCTTAGAATAAGTAAAGCACTGACATTGCAAGCAATTCTCTCATCCATTACACTAAGAAGGAATTGAGGTGTCAAGAATGATTGTATTACAAGTCAATCAACTATATAAATCCTTCATTGCAGATGAAATTTTAAGTGGCGTAAAACTAGAAGTTCAACACCGTGATCGCGTAGCATTAGTAGGGCGTAACGGCGCTGGCAAATCTACTTTACTAAAAATAATTGCTGGTCAAATGTCCTATGACTCTGGTGATATCATTATTCCGAAGGGTGTACAAATTGGATATTTAGAACAACATGCTGGGCTAAACTCTACATTATCGATTTGGGATGAAATGATGACTATTTTCGAAGCGCTTCATGCACAAGAAAATACTTTGCGTTCCCTTGAACAACAAATGGCTGATCCAGCTGTTTATGAAAATGCCGATATGAATGCCAAAATAATGTCTGAGTATGACCAATTACAGCACGATTTTAAGGATGCTGGCGGCTATCAATATGAATCAGATACTCGTTCTGTGCTACATGGCATGCAGTTTTACCCTGAAGACTATAAAAAAGCTATTAGCTCCTTATCAGGGGGACAGCGTACACGTTTAGCACTTGCTAAGCTCTTATTAAGTAAGCCTGACTTATTAATACTTGATGAGCCCACTAACCATTTAGATATCGAAACGCTTTCGTGGTTAGAAACATATTTAAAAGGATATGAAGGCGCAATTTTGATTGTTTCTCATGACCGCTATTTCTTAGACCAAGTGGTTTCCACCGTCTATGAAGTTTCTCGTCACCGTGTTACAAAATATCCAGGAAACTATAGTGCCTATTTAGACGAAAAAGCGAAAAACTACGAGCGTGACATGAAAATGTTTGAACGTCAACAAGACGAAAAGGCCAAGCTTGAAGAGTTTATTCAAAAAAATATAGCGCGTGCCTCTACGACAAAAATGGCCCAAAGCCGTCGTAAAATGCTCGAGCGCACAGAATGGATGGACTCTCCCGATGGCGATGAAAAATCAGCTAGCTTCGGCTTTACGATTGACCGCCAAAGTGGAAACGATGTGTTGTCTATTGATGCTTTAGCTGTCGGTTATGCTGACAAGCAAATTTCACATGGTATCACACTTCGTACTTTCCGTGAGGATCGTATTGCACTAGTAGGACCAAATGGGGTCGGCAAATCAACTTTATTGAAAACCATTGTGAAGGATCTGCCAGCACTTGCAGGAGAAATTCGCTACGGGACAAATGTACAGATTAGCTACTATGATCAAGAACAAGCGAAACTTTCGAGCAATAAAAGTGTATTAAAAGAGCTGTGGGATGAATGGCCATTGATGAATGAAAAGGATATCCGTACAGTACTTGGTCGCTTCCTATTTAGTGGCGAAGATGTTGATAAAAGTGTTACTTCTCTATCCGGTGGTGAGAAAGCACGACTTGCATTAGCTAAATTGATGATGCAAAAGGCCAACTTCCTTATTCTCGATGAGCCGACCAACCACTTAGATTTAGACAGTAAAGAGGTCCTAGAAAATGCACTGATCGATTATCCTGGAACACTATTATTTGTGTCTCATGACCGCTATTTCATCAATCGAATTGCTACGAAAGTAGTCGAGCTGTCAGGCGATGGCTCATTCGAGTATCTAGGTGACTATGATTATTACCTTGAGAAAAAACAGGAACTTTTAGAAATTGCACAAATGAAAGCAGCTGCTCTTCCTCAAGCGCATACAGCAGTTCCCGAAAAGACATCTACCTCTAAAATTGATAAAGAAGTAAAAAAACGCGAGCGTCAAATTCGACGCTCCATCGAGGAATTAGAGGGGAAAATGCAAGAAATAGATATAGATATCGTCCGTTTAGAAGAAGCCCTTTGTAATCCTGAAATTTTCACAGACCACGAAAAAATTACGCAATTGCAAAGTGAATTAGCTACCGCAAAAGAGCAACATGAGCTAATTGAAATGGAGTGGCTAGAGTTAAACGAAGAACTAGAAAATATTATTGCATAACATTTAGTAAAGCCATGTGCCTTGTCACATGGTTTTTTTCTTTACTCGCCTTATCTTTTCATATATATTGGTCAAGTGCTATTTTTCGACAAAAAATGCCCACAGATTTATACACACTATAAATCTAGTAATATCAACATATCAACAGACTTTTCCACATTGTCCACAATTTTAAATTATTTAATCCACATACTTTTGTGAAAAACATCCTACTATATATAGAATAATCACAAGTTATGCACAAGTTATCAACAAATTGTGCATAAGTACGGATGTTCGCAGTTTTTTTACCCGATATTTCATCCTTGCCTGTGGATAATTTTCTGAAAAATTTGTCAATTATTATTTCCTAGTAGATGAACATATTTTCTCGTTTTTTAATTTCTATTTTCTTTTCGAAAAAGTAAAAAAAAGGTATCCCAGAATTATTTCTGAGATACCTTGTTGTTGTGAAAGTCATCCTAACGCTACTAAGACACTAATCCACCCAAGACTTCAATTCCATTCCTGGGCGACCGTTCATCGTCAAATTACCACGTTTACCAGCTTCAAACATCGGCGATGCTGCAGCTCCAATCATTGCAGCGTTGTCTGTACATAAATTCAATGGTGGCACAAAAAATGGGATGCCTTCGTTAGCAAATGTCACTTCAAGTGATGTACGTAAGCCCTTATTCGCTGCTACACCACCAGCGGCAATGACTTGCTTAACATTATACTGACGTGCTGCACGCAACGTTTTTGCCGTTAACACCTCAACTACACTTTCCTGAAAGCCTTTTGCAACAGCTGTTGGGGAAATTTCTTCTCCTCGTTGATCCATATTGTGCTTATAGTTAATGACTGCAGACTTCAAACCACTAAAGCTGAAATCATAGGAATCTTCCTCCAGCCATACACGAGGGAAAATAACTGCTTCTCCCCCCTCATGTGCTAATTGGTCAATACGCGGTCCTCCAGGATAGGGCAAACCCAATACCCGCGCCACCTTATCGTAAGCTTCACCTGCTGCATCATCACGTGTTTCTCCAATTACTTCAAACGAGCCATGCGCTTTCATATAAACCAGTTCTGTATGTCCCCCCGATACTACAAGAGCCAGTAGTGGAAACTCCATTGGTTGTACCAGTGCATTCGCATAAATATGTCCTGCAATATGATGTACGCCTAAAATAGGCAAGTTGTTTGCAAATGCAAAAGCCTTCGCTGCATTTATACCGATTAACAGCGCTCCTACAAGACCTGGCCCTTCTGTTACCGCAACTGCATCTAAATCTGCTGGTTTCATATTTGCTTTTGCTAATGCCTCTTCAATGACGACTGTAATTTGTTCTACATGGTGACGTGATGCAATTTCTGGAACAACCCCACCAAATCGTTTATGACTTTCAATTTGTGAAGCGACAACATTTGAAACAATCTCTGCGCCATTACGAATGATTGCTGCTGCTGTTTCATCACAACTCGATTCTATTGCTAAAATAACTCGATTATCCATTATAAATTCACCCACATGACAAGGGCATCCTCCCCGTTATCTGTATAATAGCCTTTACGTATGCCGCCATCTTGAAACGCTAGCTTACGATAAAGATTTTGTGCCACAATATTACTCTCACGCACCTCTAGACTCATTATATCCATTCCGTGTTCACGTGCAATGCGTATCGCCTCTCGCATCAAGCCTTCTCCAATTCCCTGACCACGAGTAGCCCCTGTAACAGCCACATTCGTAATTTGCGCAGCATCTATGACCATCCACATACCACAAAAACCTATAATATTATTGCTTTCATCCACTGCTAACACATAATAGGCATACTGATTTTCATGCATTTCATAGTAAAAAGAATCAAGCGTCCAAGGTACTGGAAATGTTGCAAGCTCAATTGCAAATACTGCTGGTACATCATCAGATAACATTTTCCGATATGTAACATTACTGCTCATGGGCCTTCTCCTTTTGTTCCCTTAACCAATTTGCCTCAGCCTCTGCAATACGTTTGTATTGTGGTATAAAGTGATGTATCGCCTCTACAGTTGGCAAGTCTCGCATACTTGCCAACCGTACGACCTCACTAGCACGTGGTAAGTCATTACTAAATGGTGTACGAAGCGCGTAATCACCAAGTACCTCTACGATCTTACCCCAATAAGCATCAACATCTGCTCCAATAAATAATATTGGCAACTCAAACGCCTTTAAACGGCTTAACAGTCCCTCAATATGATCATGATAATCCTCTATAACCACATCGAGTTCAGCTCCTTTATAAACAGCTGTGTAGACGTTGTCACGACGTGCATCAAATAGAGGACAAATTAGTCCATCATAGAGTGTAGCATTTGCAGCTAATGCCTTTAAACTAGATACACCTACTAATGGTTTGCGTAATGTCCATGCCAATGTTTTAGCAAGCGTTACACCGATGCGTACACCCGTATATGAACCAGGTCCCTCTGATACAGCAATGCCATCTAATTCATTGGGTTTTATCCCTGCATTCGCTAGAATATTTTCAACGGCAGGCATCGCTCCTGCTGAATGTGTTAATTTAATATTTTGGACAACTTCCGCCACTACTTTGCCATCCTTTACAACAGCTACAGAAAGCGGCGCATTCGCTGTTTCAATTCCTAACCAAATCATTTCATTAGCTCCTCACATAATGCCTCATATCGCTCTCCATGAGGCGTTAACACGAATTGACGTTCATTTTCCCCAATTCGACGAATCTCAATTCCTAAACGTTCCCGCGGTAAATCCTGTTCAATTAAATGGGCCCACTCAATAACTGACACGGCATCTCCGTAAAATAACTCGTCCCAGCCAAGATCTTCGTCACTTTCTGCCAATCGATATACATCTAAATGATTAAAAGGTAAACGCCCCTCATACTGTTTAATAATTGTATACGTTGGACTATTAACTGTTCTCGTCACACCTAATCCTTTTGCAAGTGCCTTAGTAAATGTGGTCTTACCAGCTCCAAGATCCCCCTCTAACGTAATCGTATCCTGTGCTTCTAGTAAATTCGCCAGCCTTAATGCAAAATGTTCCGTATCCTCAAGTGAATTCATTATTATTTCAAACATCATTTTTTTGTCCTCTCTTAGCTACATTACTTCTAGTTTACCGAAACAAGCGCAAATGTTCAAAGCATCCAGCAATTTTCAAAAAAAAATAAACACGTCATCCTTTTGAAGACGTGTCTACTCTCTAGTCGAATGCCCCTTAACTATAACAATCTCTTTACCTATCAATTTTTCATCCTTAAATTGAATTATATAGGCTTGCGTCATCAGTATTTCATCATCCCAGCGGTAATGATTATTTTTTACCTTTTCCCCAGAGCCTCCTGCAATTTCAATGACTTCTAAATATGTCATGCCCTCTTTTAACTGTTCAAATTCGGTTTGATTCATATTTTTTTGCCAGTGATACGTATTTGACTCTTCTATTTCAATAATGCGATCTACACAGCCTCCCAAAATAGCTAATAATCCTATGAATATACCTGTATGTATCAATCTCCAGAAGTAGTAATGTCGCATACAATCACCCCCGTAACGTACACATTCGCTCTACTACTAAATCAGTACCCATCACTGTCGCTTGAGAAACTTCAAAAACTTTTTTGCTTAAATGTTATTTGTCTCACTATTCATATGTAATGATGTACAATTTAGTTCCTATAACATCCGTGTGCATGGCTTCTTTTCAATTTGTATATTCTTTCAAGATAATTTTTTATGCCAACATAAAAAAAGCGCTTATGATATTTTCATATCATAAGCGCTGTATAATCAATAAATGGCGGTCCCGACCGGGATCGAACCGGCGATCTCCTGCGTGACAGGCAGGCATGTTAACCGCTACACCACGGGACCTCATTAAGACATTAATAAATATAACATAAATATGTTCAATACACAATGTTTATTTTCATATTTTAATAAAATATAGTAAAAAATTCTTCAATTAAAACTTTATTATTTATAGATGCGTGCTATCCAACTATCTATTAAAGAACATATAAAAAAACAGCTAGCAATCAGCTA
>NZ_JBMGUV010000059.1:0-17086 GCF_049058285.1 Lysinibacillus sp. UGB7 | reverse complement strand
TCCATCTTGAATCAGATGGTCTATTTGGCATTCCAAACACACCATTCTTCTTGAAAAATTAAACAAATGAATGGTTGGAAATCTAAAGTTGACAGATATGGACTGAAGCCATGCCCGCGAAAGCGTCCGCCGTAGCGGAAATCAACAGGTTCATATAGATATTTCTATTTGAAAAGAAAAAATGATCTGTCTCAAAGAGCTTTGAGACAGTTTTATGACTGAATTTATCCTTTTAGGACAGCGCCTTTTTTGCCTAGATAATCGAGAATGCCCATTGCCGAGACCACTGTATCCAAAGGAATCGTTTGATAGACCGGGTGGTTTTCTGCTATACCATGTTCCTGTAAATATTGCTGTAGCATCGCTCGCAAACGACTATCTAAAAACTTCACTTGCTCTTCGATAAGGTTAGAAGCAGCTAAAGCTTTTTGTCCTTCAGCTAAAAATAATGGCGTCCAATAGCGTACTTGTCTGTAAGCTTCATTTGGATTTTTGTACGCGCCATAATGGCCGAAATATAATTCTGAGACATTTAGTTGTTCATATAATTGTAGAGATTTTTCCATCGTTTCGGGATCATATTGATTTGGAGAAGTGGAAGGGATGATTAAATCAATTGCTTCACTCTCCATTTCTGGGTAACGAACGCCGGTTGTATCACCAACAAACAAACCATTTGTTGCGGAAAAATGCATCGATACGTGATGTTTTGCATGACCTTCTGTATGATAAAACGTTAGCTGATGCTTACCTAATGACAATACATCTTCATGTCCAATCTCCATAATCCGATCCGAGGCGATAGGTAAAATCGGATCAAAAAGACCGTCAAATTCTTTGCCATAAACCGCCTTAGCACTCGCGATTAATCGACTCGGATCAATCATATGTGCTACGCCACGTGGGTGTACAACCAGCTTAGCATTTGGACAGCTCTCTAAAAATAGACCAGCTCCTCCTGCGTGATCCAAATGAATATGCGTAACAATGACATAGTGAATATCTTCTAATGCAACTGCTAATTCCTTTAATCTTTCCATAATATATGGAACGGATGGACTTGCCGATGTTTCGATTAACGTAATCTTTTCATCGATAAGCAAATAGGAACTTGTGCGCTCCTCACGATTTAAATCATGCGTATCAATGCAATAAAAATTTGGTGCGATTTTTTGTATGCCGCCCATGTAAACTATCTCCCTTCTATTTCGAAGTTTAATGCAAAAAATTCTCTAAAATACATTTTTTAGCTACAAAAAATAACCACTATACTATATAATAATAGAAACATAAACTGAATGTCTATTCATTTTTTAGGGGGGAGAATATATGGAGAAAAAGATTCGCTACGATACAAGGAAGGTTCATCGGGTCAATTTAGCTATCATTTCAATATTGGCTGTTCTTATTTGTGGGCCAATGATACTTTCGAAAGGTATTACTTACTTATTTATCGGGCTAGCAGTGATTGCGCTAGCTGTATGTAATTACTATTTACCGATAAAAACATATGTCAAAGGCTTTATTTTTGGCATGATACCTTCAAGTGTAGTGTTTACATTGTTTTTACTTGATAGCTTTTCATTGAACAAGCACTACATATTACTTTGTACAATTGCCATTATTGCGTTGTACTTTAAAAAAGAATTAATTGTATTTTTTGGTGCCCTTACAAACGTCAGCTTTGTTATTTTATATGTCCTTAACTCTGAATCACTGTTAGGACCATTCGATGATATCATCGTATTTATTACGCTCCTAGCCATCATGAATGGGGTGATTATCGTATTTTTCTTAATTGCCAAATGGGGAAATGAACTAATCGAGCTTGCTACGCTCCAACAAAATGAAGTGAGGAGCTCCTTGAATCAGCTACAGACAACCTTTAATGAAATTGAAAAGAGTAGTCATACATTGGATGAACACGTCACACAATTCCAACATACGATGCACCGAATCTCAGGATCAAGTAAGGAGATTCTTTTAGCCACAGAGGATATTTCTGCTAGCGTTCAGCAAGAGTCATCCAGTTTGCAATTAATTCACGGCACGATGAAAGAATCAGTGCATTTTGTGAATGAAACATTGATGATTTCTAAGCAAACCGTAGCCAAATCAAGTAATCTACAGCAGGAAGTTTTGGAAGGTTGGGAAAAAATGCAGAAAGCCATGGCACAAATGAGCGTGATGAGTCTAGCCATGAACTCGACTGCTGAAACGGTGAATGAACTACAAGATAGTTTGCACACAGTAGATACGTTATTGAAGGGCATACAGCATATTGCTGAACAAACTAATTTACTTGCGCTAAATGCGGCCATTGAAGCGGCGAGAGCTGGTGAACACGGCAAAGGCTTTGCCATCGTTGCGGACGAGGTGCGAAAATTGGCTGAGGAAAGTGCTGCAATTACAGTGAGCATTACAAATGTAACGAGCACATTGTTTGAAAAATCAACTGAAGCCCATCAACGTTCCGAAGAAGGGGAAAAAGCATTGCAGCAGGGTGAAACACTACTACAAGATATTAGTAGTTTCTTCAATACATTAAAAAATTCTTTTACAGTCACAAATATGGATTTAACAAGAGGCATGAATGAATTAAGCAGTGCGATACAGCAGTTTGAACATATTCAAGCACAGATTGAAACGTTGAATCACATAACAGAGCAAAATGCATCCTCAACTGAGGCAATTTTACATTCTATAGAGGACGAAAATAAGCTGCTTGAAATGATGACGACCACGACTGACCATATCCAAGGGTTAAGTGTGATTTTAAAGTCACTTGTAACGAATAATATATTATCTATTAAATAGCATTCTAAAGCAGGAGGATTATTAAAAATCTTCCTGCTTTTTTATAGAAAAAACCTCATTCTATATCAATCATTTAGATACAGAAAATGAGGTTAAGTTTTTGCAATACTAATTGCAACTAACGCATTAAACGTTTCATTTGTGACATTTCATATTTTAAATAATCAATCTGCTGTTGCATATTATCTAAGCTATCTTGATTGTTTTGATTGTTTTCATTTAGTTCATCTTCTAAGGCCATCCCAGCAGCAATTGTGGCTAATGCATCACCGAGTGTAGTTATTGCACCTGCAATAACTGCTAATTTAGCAGCTTGATTTTCTTTTTTAGGATTTTGTTTATTGTAATTACCAGCTTTGTTGTTTGTCATCAAAATCCTCCCAAATGATATTATTATTTGCATTCTATGCAAAAATAACAAAGGGAGTAAGGCATTTGGACGAATGCTAGTCAAGTAATGAAAAAATTGAATTGCTCAAAACATGAAAAATGCCAAAGACCAGCCAACTAAAATTAGCCAGTCTGATCTTCGTTTTAAAAATCACAGGGTGATAGACGATTGTTGTGTAATATTTTTCGCTTTAAAATGTCTGTTACAAGTATTATAAAATCTGTGAATTCCTTTGTTACATATTTAAGCCGTCTTCAATATATTGGGTAAGAGTGTGGCAATCGTTATTAAAGGTTGTGTGGATTTTTGCGTTAAACAAAGCATCATCGCACCTTCAATGGAAGCTGTCATCAACAAGGCTGTAGCGGAAGCAGATTCCTGCGAATAACCATCATTTGCGAGTTTCGAACAGAAAATTTGTTGAATATTTTCATATAATGCACTACATGCTTTGCGAACAGGTTCACTCACCGTGGCCATTTCACTGACAATACTGCTAAATGTATAGCCGGTAATGGTACCTTCTTCGTCTAACTTGTGAATTAGTTTATCAATCATTGTTTGTGTCGCTTCCTTTGTTGATTGGTGAGCACTAAAAATAGTGTTGATTTCCGTGGTAATGGTTTCTTGTAAAGCATGCAAACAAGTAATTAATAGTTCCTCTTTCCCGTTTGGAAAATGATGATAAAGCGCACCTTTTGTGACGTTACAGGCTTTTAAGATTTCACTGAGACCTACACTTTTATAGCCTTTTTGCTGAAAAAGGGTTGTCGCAGTATCAATCATTAGTGATTTAGTATCCATAGTTCAATGTATTCCTCCTGATATACCAACCGGTCTGTTTGCTTAGTGTAGCAAAATAAATACTTATATTAAAGGAACAAATAAAGATATGTACAATAGGTTCGAAGGATAAGATGCAAGCATTCGGCGTTGCTACAACATTCTATTACATTAAAATCAAATGCAGCTGCAAATTGTTCGTACTAAATGGTCTTCAGGTAACAGTTGGTCCGTTATCAGTATATCTAATTAATCGCGTTCATCTTTTATATGTACTGTCATCCTCTCCATCACCTTAATCGTACACTAGTTGATTGGAGCGGCAGCGGCGACTTCTGCGGGAATAGCATGAGTTGAAGGCCCCACAGGAGCATAGCGACGAGGAGACTGAAGCATGCCCGTGAAAAGCGTCCGCCGTTGCGGAAAGCAACGGGTTCATAAAGGAAAATAGACTGTAAACAACTCAATTTTTTGAGTTGTTTACAGTCTGAATCTCAAGTTTTACACTGGGGAACTAACTTGAGGTTAAGTAATAATTATTTTTCTGGGTAATCTACATGCAATGGTGGTGGAACAAGCCAACCTTTATTTTTATTAAGTCGTAAAAGCTTAGCACCCAGCTGTGCCTTGCTTGTATGGAATTGACCATACATTAAGGCAACATCTTCTCGAGTAGACATGCCCATTGCTTGACTGCATGCAACTAACCCAGCAGCAAGATCTGCTGAGAGTGCAGCACTAATTTCTGGGTCGTTAAATTTAGCACCTGGAGGTATGTCTTCCAGTCTTGCTACCGGTCGTTCGGGCGGCGCAGGTGGTAAACCAACACCGTTACTTTTTAATATTTTTTCTAACGGTTTCACTTCGTCTCTTAAAACATCAATGATATCCTCAATAATTTTTCTAAGATCATCATCGCCAGCGTGATTATAAAATGTTTGGTATCCTGCAATTAATCCATAATTTGTAGCTAGATTTGTCCAAACACCAAAAACTTCACCATAATGCAATGGTTCGTCTTTAGGATTTCCGCCAAGTATTCCCATGCTCGCACTTCCTCTATTGATTATTTTCAAACGAAGATAGTTTGGATGAAAAAAGAGAAATAATACTTTTTATAAAAGAAAAAATTTAAAGGGTCACTTGAAGTAAAGCGATAGCACAAATGGAACAAGCTTAAATGATTATCATTGAAAGTTGAGAATAATTTATTTGTGTCCTTTTGATAGCACAATACATAGTCCATGCATATCCATAGTGGGAACGATTTTTGAAAAAGGTTGACTCAATTTGTACCCCAGTTAAAAACATGTAAATACATAGGTGTAGATGAGTTGTTTTTTGCACATCCTTTATTTTATGGGCTTCTTAAAAATTATAAAAATTTTAATGGGATGTAAGGTGATAAGAATTTCTTATTGAAAAAGATAATATTAATGTAATTTACTTATGAATATAATTGAGTTATCATGGGAATTGGAGAAAAGATGCTTTACATAGGCCTTTTCAAAAAGATATTTAGGGGGATCCGCAAATGGCACAAGGTAATTTACACAACAGCCGCGCATCATTCGAAGTCAATGGTAAAACTTATAACTATTTTGACTTAGCTGCGATTGAAAAAGCTGGCGTTGCAAAAGTTTCAAACCTTCCTTACTCAATCAAAGTTTTATTAGAATCTGTTTTACGTCAATATGACGCATACGTAATCAAAGAAGAACACGTAAACGAATTAGCAAAATGGGGGAATGGCGCTAATCCAGAAGCTGAAGTACCATTCAAACCATCTCGCGTTGTATTACAAGACTTTACTGGTGTACCAGTAGTAGTTGACCTTGCTTCTCTTCGTTCAGCAATGAAAGAAATGGGCGGAGACGCTAGCAAAATCAACCCTGCTATTCCAGTTGACCTTGTAATTGACCACTCTGTACAAGTTGACAAATATGGTAACGCATCTGCATTACAAGCTAATATGGATCTTGAATTCGAGCGTAACGCTGAGCGTTATAACTTCTTAAAATGGGCACAAACTGCTTATGACAACTTCCGTGCTGTACCACCAGCAACTGGTATCGTTCACCAAGTAAACTTAGAGTACTTAGCTCCAGTTGTACACGTAAACGAAAATGCTGATGGCACATTCGAGACATTCCCAGACTCAGTAGTAGGTACTGACTCACATACAACAATGATCAACGGACTTGGCGTTCTTGGATGGGGCGTTGGTGGTATCGAAGCTGAAGCAGGTATGCTTGGCCAACCATCTTACTTCCCGATTCCTGAAGTTATCGGTGTTAAATTAGTAGGCGATCTTCCAAACGGAACAACTGCTACTGACTTAGCATTAAAAGTAACTCAAGTATTACGTCAACGTGGCGTAGTTGGTAAATTCGTTGAGTTCTTCGGACCTGGCGTATCTAAATTACCACTAGCTGACCGTGCGACAATTTCAAACATGGCGCCTGAATACGGTGCTACATGTGGTTTCTTCGCAATCGATGAAGAATCACTGAACTACATGCGTTTAACAGGTCGTGAAGAAGAGCATCTTGCGGTTGTAGAAGCTTACTTAAAAGCTAACCACATGTTCTTTGACCCATCATTAGAGCCAGTTTACACAGACGTTTTAGAAGTAGACTTAGCTGAAATCGAACCAAACCTTTCTGGTCCTAAACGTCCACAAGACTTAATTCCACTATCTGAAATGCGTTCTCGTTACAAAGAAGCAGTAGTGGCTCCACAAGGTACGCAAGGTTTCGGTTTAACGGAAGACGAATTCGCAAAAACTTCTGTAGCTAAATTTGCTGAAGGTGATGTAGAAATCCCAACAGGTGCTGTAGCAATCGCTGCGATCACTTCTTGTACAAATACATCTAACCCATACGTGCTAATCGCTGCTGGTTTAGTTGCGAAAAAAGCTGTAGAAAAAGGTTTAACTGTGCCTAAATGGGTTAAAACTTCTTTAGCACCAGGTTCAAAAGTAGTAACTGGTTACCTAGAAGATTCAGGTTTACAAACTTACCTTGACCAAATCGGTTTTAACACTGTAGGTTACGGCTGTACAACATGTATCGGTAACTCAGGTCCATTACTTCCTGAAATCGAAGACGCTATCAAAGATAATGACTTATTCGTAACTTCTGTACTTTCAGGTAACCGTAACTTCGAAGGCCGTGTACACCCACTTGTAAAAGCGAACTACTTAGCTTCACCACCACTTGTTGTTGCTTATGCACTTGCTGGTACTGTAGATATCGACCTACAAAAAGATTCATTCGGTAAAGATAAAGATGGCAACGAAGTATTCTTCGCTGATATCTGGCCTTCAACTGAAGAAGTTAACGCTGTATTAGGTACTGTCGTTAACCGTGAATTATTCCAAAAAGAATACGAAACTGTATTCACAGCAAACGAAGCTTGGAATGCAATTGAAACATCAACTGAGTCTCTATACACATTTGATGACAAATCAACTTACATCCAAAACCCACCATTCTTCCAAGGTCTTGCGAAAGAGCCAGAAGCTATTAAAGGCTTAGACGGCTTACGCATCATGGCGAAGTTCGGTGACTCAATTACAACTGACCATATTTCTCCAGCTGGTGCAATCGGTAAAGATACACCTGCAGGTAAATATTTAATCGAAAACGGTGTTGCAATCCGTGACTTTAACTCATACGGTTCTCGTCGTGGTAACCACGAAGTAATGATGCGTGGTACATTTGCAAACATCCGTATCCGTAACCAAGTAGCTCCTGGTACAGAAGGTGGATTCACTACTTACTGGCCAACAGGCGAAGTAGAGTACATCTATGACGCATGTATGAAATACCAAGAGCAAGGTACTGGCTTAGTAGTTCTTGCTGGTAACGACTATGGTATGGGTTCTTCTCGTGACTGGGCTGCGAAAGGTACATTCTTACTTGGCGTGAAAACTGTAATCGCACAATCTTACGAGCGTATCCACCGTTCTAACCTAGTAATGATGGGTGTTCTTCCTTTACAATACTTAAACGGTGAATCTGCTGATTCTCTAGGTTTAACTGGTAAAGAAGAAATCTCTGTTAACATTACTGATAATGTAAAACCACGTGATATCTTAACAGTTACTGCTAAATCTGAAGACGGCACAGTTAAAACTTTCCAAGCTTTAGCTCGTTTCGACTCAGAAGTAGAAGTAGACTACTACCGTCATGGTGGTATCCTACAAATGGTTCTACGCGCGAAAGCTGCTGAGTAATCATTGAAATAAAAAACCGATCTCTTAGGAGGTCGGTTTTTTTCTATGGCTTACACCATAATAGCGTTTCGTTAGCGTAGAAGCATCCTTTTAAAATTAGTGAAAGCCCATTAAATCTTTAACTTTTTCTGTATTCTCAATTGAAGTCAACATTTCAAGTAATCGGAATGCGACTTCAAATGCAGTTCCGGGATTCGATGATGTAATAATATGTTCAGTTTGGACGAGTCGTTCATTGACGATTTCTGCGCCATAGGATTGTAGCTGATCTAATCTTTTACTTGTAGGATGATTGTACGTTGTCGCCTTTCGATTATGTAGAATGCCGCTATGTCCTAACGATAGCGAAGCTACACAAATAGTAGCAATTGGCTTTTTGTGCTCGTCAAAATGACGAATGACTTGCTGAAATTCTTCACTAAACGCATCCTCATAAAATCCTGCTTCTTCAAAACCTCCAGGAATCGCTAATGCATCAAAGTCCTCTAATGCAATATCATGGAGTAATTTCTCAGGGGATACATTAAAATTCCATGTACATTGTAATTGTTCATGTAATCCAACTGACACGACTTCAGTTGTGCCATCGCCCTCCCATTTATTCCAACCAAGCACATCTGTGAAGACGCTTGCTTCCACGGCCTCAAAACCATTTGCTAATAGTAATAATATTTTTGTCATGTGTTTTTGCCTCCTTTATATAAATAATTGTAGTAAAGGAGGCTGTACAAAGACAGAAGTTGTATACTGTTATTTAAATGATTTACTTTATTATCAAAGGTAATTTTAGAAATATAATTTATAAAAAAAGGTGGATACATATGGACCAAATCGATACAGAAATATTAATGCAATTGCAGCGGAATGCCAAAATTTCGATGAAGGAATTAGCAGCAAAGGTTCATTTATCATCTCCTGCTGTAATTGAACGCGTCAAAAAGCTAGAGGAGCAGGGGACTATTGAGGGATATAACGCTAAGGTTAACTTAAGAAAAATGAATCGTTCCATTCAAGCCATTATTTTATTTAAGTCCATTGATTGTAAAAGTCTTTCTAGTTTTTGTCATGCGCATCCTGATGTCCTTGAATGTTATCGGGTAGCAGGCGAAATTAGTTATATTGTTAAAATTGCGACTTATTCAGTGGAAACATTAGAACGTTTTATCGATGAGGCAATGCCTTATGGTACACCTTCCACGAATATTGTCCTGTCTTCAGCAAAAAAAGCGGTAGTTGCCCCTTTTTCTGAAGAAAATTTTGAATAAATGACAAAAAAAGAAAACCTCTAATTCATGAGCGCCGTTTATAGGGCAGATTTGGTGCAGTGAATGTCTTGTCTGACATTACAGGGAATTTAGGGACTATAACATCTGGGAATATTGATATTTACAACGATGTTAAAATAGGAAACGATCTTTATCTTAGAGGAACTGGCGGCAATGCAATTATATTCGGTGAAGGTTCTAGGGTAGTTTCTTATAATGGCAATCTTGATTTAACGACGAATAGTAACCTAAGTATCCAAGGTCAAAATATATCGTTCTATGGATCGTCACTTGATTTCTCTGGCGTAGGTTCTATTTCAGGTGTAGCAATGGGACACACACCAGGTATTGGCATAGCATATTCTAGCGCAGCAAGGCAAATTTGGTTTCGTATAAATGGAGTAGACGTAGGTGCAGTTAAATTAACTTAATTAAAGGAGAATGATAGATATGAATTACCAAGTACAATTAAACAATGGACAGGCAATAAATTTAAAGAATGCGGAGTTTGATGCTACCGCATTTACAGCAACATTGAATGATCAAAAAATTAACTTTGTAAATATTGGTGGGGCAATCATTAATAAACACATCATTGTGAGTGTATTACCAGATACGGCCACTCAACCTGAAACAGAAACGCAAGCTTAGGCTTAGCGTTATTTTTATTGTCTAAAATCCCAAGCGTTTGGGAATTTGCCTTCCACACTGTGGAGGTCTTTTATATTGAGGAAATGAAGGAGAACATTGGTGGAAACAATCAATAATTGGTTGCCGATTGTATCGGCATTAGTTGCAGGGCTTTTATTTATTTGGCGTATTACAAACAATCTGAATAAAACGTTGCTGAGTTTAACTAATGGTATAGAGAGATTGAACCAACATTTAAACGAAGTTGACGAGACTGCGAAGGATTCCGCACAGCGTGTCAATAATCATGAAGTACGCATTGTCGTCTTAGAAAAAGTAGCAGGTATACAGAGAAAAATAGGTGAGAGTGTTCACTATGAAAATTAACTGGAAAGTACGACTACAACATAAACAATTTTGGGTGTCATTAATCGCATTACTTATCGTGCTCGCTAATCAAATAGCGGGCATTTTTTATGTAGATATTACAATTTATAACGATCAAGTTACAGCCATTTCAGAGACTGTTCTAAGCATCTTAGGCTTACTTGGTATTATCATCGACCCAACAACACAAGGTGCGTCAGATAGCGCCCAGGCAATGGATTATGACAAACCAAAGGATGGTGAACAGTAATGGTTCAAAATCGGAAAAAGTTACTGACAGACTCACAAGCAAACAAAGTCACTTATGGTAAGGGAAATGCTAAAAAATACATTGTTGTCCATGAAACAGATAATACACGTTCTGGCGCAGATGCAGACGCACATGCACGCTTACAATACAATGTGAATAGTCGTTCTGCATCGTGGCATTATACAGTTGATGATAAAGAAGCTGTACAATCTTTTGAACACACTTGGAAATGTTGGGCTGCAGGAAGCAATACAGGAAACAATGAAGGAATCCAAATTGAGGTTTGTGTAAATAGTGATGGCAACTATCAAAAAGCAATGCAAAACGCTGCAGAGTTAGTTGCCAAGGTTATGAAAGAGGAGGGTATACCGATTAAAAATGTTGTCCAGCACAATCACTTTAGCGGTAAAAATTGCCCTCGTAATATGCGTGAAGGTAAAATTTCATGGTCACAGTTTCTTGTGATGGTTGCTAATTGTACAGGCAATACCCAGCAAAAAAAGCCAGTTACAGACAATAATAAATATCGCGTCATGACAGGCACATATAGCACATTACAGGCTGCTGAAAATGTTTTAGATGTAACTAAAGCATCGTTTTGGTTGGGTAGCTTACATTGAGCAAGATGGCACTAAATGGCGTGTGAAGACAGGTACATTTAATGGTGATAAAGCAGCAAGAAGTGCTGAAAATAAAATAAAAGCAGCAGGACTTGCGCAAATCACAATTATTACCATTACGTAATTGCGAAAAATATGAATATTGTGTAATATTAAAGGGTGCGCAAAATTTATAATATTAGGTAAATATGGAAAGAAGGAGGTGGAAGGTTGTCTAAACTATATTATTTAATTTTTATTTGTATACACCTTGTATTAACTTTATTAATGATTTATGATTTTTTTCCTAAATTAATTAATATTATTGATATACCACAGAATCTTCTTATGTATTTAATGCTGTGTACATTTTTACTCGGTTTATTGGTCGGCGGTAAAAGGAAAGATACTAATAAAACAGATCTTTATGTAAATATTGCTTCAATGTCATACTTGATTATTGTTGTTTTCGTTCTCACAATTTTAGGAGGAGTATCTCAAGTAGGAATTTCAATAAAAAGTCCTTTTACATGGATAATTGTTGCAGTTGCATTATTTGAAATATTAAGGAAGAATAAAAAAATTCGATTCAAAGATAAATATAAAACTTTATAAAAGCAGCATTTTTATAATTAAAACCCTAGTAATTCGTAACTGATTACTAGGGTTTTAAAATATAATTCTAAAAATTATTATATTCTTTTATTAAACAACTACCAAGATGCTAGGTTAGGATCTGTACTTCTGCCGACTTCGTGATAAGCTACGTCCTTTGGTTGACTAAATGTAGAATCAGTGTAATGTACTACTGTAGCCTTATAAATATATGTTTTGTCATATTCACTCCAACTTCTTGAAACCCAAGCACCAGCATAAACTTTTTTAATTGACCCGGATATCCAGCCAGTTAATTTACCGATATAGAAATTAGCTAAAACATTGGAAGTTATTCTAAAAGGTAGTTTTGAAAGTATAATCGCTACAACTCCATCCACAATAATTTTTTCAACTGTATTTTCAAATGTTCTGTATTCAGGTTTTATAACTGTTGTAGAATTTGATCCAATATCATGAGTGCGAGGTACTATATTTACGCTCCCTAAAGAATTTCGTAATACTTCAGAATGTAAGTCTTGTAATGCAAGTTCATCCAATTCTACATCCGAAGTAAAGTTAACGTCTTGGAATGTATAAGAATATTCTGGTTTTTGAGGCGATGTTTCTACAGATGTTTCTACAGGTGTTTCTAGAGATGTTTCTTCAGCAAAGGCAGTAGGTAAAACTGAACCAAGTAATAAAGTTGATGCTGCGACACTTGTTATGAATTTTTTCATTTTAATTTCCTCCTTTTTCCTAAATTATAAGTTAATTGTTAAAATTGTCAATTTTATTTATATTATAAATTATATAAGAGGAGACTTATGGGAAAAGACTGATGAATATTTTAGTGATCTCGTTGTTGCCACAGCTGGCGAGGATTTAGTGTTAACTTATGCTAATCAAGCCCTGAAAACGCAGGTGGAAAAATTACTATTAAGTCACCAAAATAAATGACAAAGATAGCTAATTTACCATTACCATTCATACCTTGTTTTACTTGTATTTTTATCTTATCTCTCATGAGATAATGCTTGGTAAAATGTTAACTTCCATGAAAGAACGTAATAATCTTTTATATTTTCTTTGGTATTGTAGTTTTATAAAAAAGATTGATCATTTATAACAAAGTTCATTATTTAAAATAAAGATTGATTAAAGATCCTGTGTCGATATGCAGGATCTTTTCTTATTCCACAATCGGGCCAGATTGTTGCATAAAGAAACTGATAGAAGTTGATTAATTGCACTAATTTAGTATATATTTGAATTATCATAAAAAGGGAGATTAGCCTATGTTATCGAGCATTGTAGTAGACGTTTTCACAGACACAATTGTACAAAACGTTACGGGGGTACAGTAAAAATAACCCCTTTACTTCGCCCCTGAAAAAATGGGGGAATCTAAATTGATTAAGAAGTATGTAAAGAGTTTTTTAACAGGAGATAAAGTAATTCTACGCAAAATTACAAAAGAGGATTACGAGAGCTATTCTAACGTTGAGGACGTAATGGAAAGTCGTCTGCTAATGAACGATGGTATTCCATTTCCACCAACTGAAGCAGATCATGAAAAATTTCTTGGAGATATTAGCTCTGAGAAAGATGACTACATGTTTGCTATTGAACTTAAAGATGAAAAAGTATTCATCGGAACTATAGCTGTTTATTTAGTTAACTGGAACAATGGCACCAGCCATGTTGGTATCTCGATTGGTCCTGACTTTCAAGGGAAAGGTTATGGGACAGATGCAATGAATGTTATGCTTGACTTTATTTTTAATTATATGAATGTAAATAAGGTGAAACTTCAAGTTTTTGGTTATAATCAAAGAGCTATTGGCTCTTATGAAAAATGTGGATTTCAGTTAGAAGGCACTTTTAGAGAAGAGCTTTTTAGATTTGGTAAGTACCATGATATTCTTGTCATGGGTTTGCTAAGAAAAGATTGGGAAGAGACATTAGTTTAAACAAATAAATGACAGAGCAAATCAGTAAGATGGTTTGCTCTTCTTTAATAATAGTCCTGCAACAATAGAGCGCGATTGTTGAGCAAGAAGAAAAAGGTGATACATATTATATATGACTAATATGTATCACCCTTTATATTTTACGAACTTTACAATTTAGGTCTTGATAATGTGATTGATTGGTTAAAATATAATCATTTTAAAATAACTGATGTTGTTATTTTAGGCTATAAAGAAAGTCCTTTTACAATGCTGATTGGAAAACAATTAAGCGATGGTAAATACAAGCCATTTGCTAATGTTGAGTTTGGATTCAAACCTTAAGAAAAGGTTGCCTTTAGACAAATTGCTAAACAGATTACAACGAAGGTAGACCGTGATATAACATGGCTGGAACCAAGTTTGAACTGTAGAGTGCAGTAACTTGAAAAAACGAGCACAGGCTCATTAAGAATAGTATCATTTAAAGGGTTTAATTTTGATAAGGTTCCTGAAGAAAGTATATAAAACACAAAAGGGGTCCTGTACTCATATGGGGCCTGCTTTTAATTTTAATCTCTTAACTGTATTGGAATATTTTACAATTGGTGTTAAAATGACTTCATATAATAGTTAGAGGAATGATTAAATTTGGAAAAGAAGCTACAAGTTTTTGTTTCTTCAACTTACTTGGATTTGGAAGTTGAAAGACAAAAAGCAGTTGAGGCAATATTGAAAGCTGGTCATATCCCTGCTGGAATGGAACTCTTCCGTTCAAACAATAAAGATCAGTGGGTTATTATCGAAAAATGGATTAAAGAATCAGACGTTCTTATGTTAATCCTTGGTGGAAAGTATGGGTCTGTTGATCCTGAAAGCGGTAAAAGTTATACACAATTGGAATATGAATATGCTTTAGAAAATGAAATTCCTGTATTTGCTGTAGTGTTGAAAGATGAGTATTTAGCTAAAAAGCACTTCGATAATATTAATATTATGGAGGTATACGAAAAACGAAATATTGACGCTTATAATGCTTTCAAAGATAAAGTAAAATCAAAATATGTAAGTCAAGTAAAGAACATTGATGAAATCCCAAACGTGATTACTCTTGCTTTACACCAATTTATTGAGGATGATGGAAGTGAATATCATTTTAAAGGTTGGATTAGAGGTTCAAATACTTCAAAAAAAGAGGTCAACGCTATTAAAGGTGAAGATGGCATAGTTGCCTCAATAAACGTAAAAAACGAAAAATTAATTGAACATGATGAAAATTTATTAAATGAATTATTTAAAGATATAGAAGCGTATGGTTTAGTTGAAACAATTGAAAGTGTAGGTTCTAACTGCTCTTATCGTCCTTTGGATAGACGTAAAATTGAAGACTTTGTAAATGAATACAGAAAACCGAACAAAAGATTATTAGATACTAATATTGATCAAATGGTAATTGACTTTTTAAATCATTTGATTAAATATACAAGTTATCTTTCGAGATCTTTTTTCTACAGAAAAACGAAAGCGTCAAAATTATTATATTTGTATCCCGATTTAAATGTGGATTTAGATGGCTCAGGCGCTTTAGATGAAATGCGTATTTTTGACAAAAAATTAGAAGGATTTACAAATATAACTACTGAAACACTAGGGGAAATTATAAGTTTTATACATGATTCAAAAATTGCTATTTACTCTTAAGAAAATTAGCCCACTCAGTTGAGTGGCTTTTCTTCGTTATATTCCTAATAGTTGTTTCTTTTTAACATTAAATTCTTCTTGTGTAAGAATCCCTTGATCCAGTAGCTGCTTGAATTTTAATATTTCATCAGCTGCACTAATTTGATTTTGATCTACTGATTGAACAACTTCAACTACTTCTTCCTCTTCAGCAACTATTAATAGCGAGAGTTTTTCAAGATCCTTCTTATCACATTTAATCACTAAAGGTACCTTGTCTCCATTTTCACGCTTTAAGAAAAGAGTCGCTACAGATTTATCCTTCCCAATGTTAGCTCCCATTGCTCCAGCAATCGCTCCTGCATTACCAAATGCGCTACCAATTACTGCCCATCCAGCAATACTAGAAGCGCTCTTTTGTACGTTTTCAACGCGTTCCCACTTGATTAAATTAAATGTTTCAGGTTCGAGATGATCAACTGAAATTGCCACAGTACCAGGCTCATTTTGCGCTAACTTATAACCAAAGCCTTTTTCTTTCAACTCTTCTTTACCATTGAGTATTTCAATATTCATTTTGATTGCCTTCATTACACGAACAACTTTTCTTTGATCAGTTTCTTCTTTAACTTCTGGTAGTATTCCTAAAGCATTTTTAACATCAGATAAAAAATTCATCCTTAACTCTACATTATCGAAAACAAGTGTTTGTTCTTCGTTTTCATAAGTAAAACTCATTACAGTAGTGGTGAATTTTTTTGTAAAATTAACATTACTAATGTTATCTAAATCAAAAGATATAAATTTCTTCTTTTTATCTGTAGTTAATATTCTATTCGGTGTCAATACAGCTAAGTAATCTTTTAGTAATTCTCTTGAAGCTACACCGGCTTTTTCTACTGTCTCATCATCTTTGAGTTGTTCTGCAATAAGGTTTATTTCTTTTTTAAAATTGCTAATAAGGATTCGACCTTCAGGTTTTAAATATTCTTTGATTTGTTCTATTGCGTACATGAAATATCCACCTTCCACCCCTAAATTTACATGTTTAAACTATACCACTTTTTACAGATGTTAGGGTAAACAAACTTTGAAAATAAGGGGCAACAAAGTGCAAAAGGTAAACAAATGTTAGTGCTTTAAAGCGTTGAAGTGGGTAAACAAAGGCAACAAGGGTAAACAGACTTTGTTGCCGTTTCTGTGTACACTAAACCCTTGCGGTCAATGGATTCTTTTATATAAGTAAACAAAGTAAACAAATAATATCTATTGAGTGTATTTATATTATATAGGTGTATATAACGTATATAGTATAGGCCTAATACGCCTAATACACATATACTATATATGTGAGTGAATATTTGTTGCCCTTGTAACCGTTTTGATATTTTTTATAATGGGGACGTAAGTATATTTCGGTAGTGTTTTACTGAAGTTAAATAAAATTCATTTTGGCACACACGACAACATTGGCTCAGGTCCCATTCATTTACCACCG
>NZ_JBMGUV010000058.1:0-17285 GCF_049058285.1 Lysinibacillus sp. UGB7 | reverse complement strand
TCTTCCTTATATATTAAGATTTGCAGAAAGGATGTAGACGCTCCTAATTGAGTGTCACAATAAGACAAGATGCGACTTAGGAGCACAACTTTTCTGTATCAATTATAACCTTATTGCAGTATATCACATTTAATTATAGATTAAAATATCTACTATCTATACGATAGTTATAAGCTATTTAGATGTAGGGGATAAGAGAGCATTCCTTCTACAAGACCTAGCACATTCCTGTATTTTTCAACATTCCTCTAACTAACGTTTGTCGTTTCTTGTAATATGATGCAGCGCTTAATGAATTATGTATAAAAGACAAACAGTATCTTTTTCTTCAATATAAACTGCAAACATTCAAATCAATTGATTTTTTTCATATCATTAGCCTGCCCCCTTTATTTAAATTGTTTGTTGATTATCCATCAAGATAAGTTATTTCATTTAATCTTTACGGTTTCTTTGTTTGTTCATCGTAGTCACCGCCCTCTTCACTCCAAATGAACTGCTTACACCCGCTCCATTAACATACCCTCCCTATTCATTGCTATTGAATGCCTTTCCAGTGTTCTTCCCCAATCCATCAATATTTTTAAAACAATTCACCGTAACATATTACCATATAATTTTTAAAATTATTAGAATATTTTATATTATCAAATAAAAAAAGAGGTGAAATTCACCTCTTTCAAATGATAGTCGCTAATTATTTCGTGTGGACATTCACTGTATCCATCAGTTGCTAAAAAACAGGATTTGTTTTTTTAGCTATAAACTACGACACGTGCTATCAGTCCAATATTTTCTTCATTTGCACTTGCTCTGTCATCACTGCTAGCCCGTTTTCAAGCAAATAGTTAGTAGCTGGATTACTAGCTAGGAAATTAACTGTTGCTATTGTTACTTTCCGATTTGCTATGCAGGCTATGAAGTATGGAATACATTCCACACTACCTTTCTCAAGCACCTCTAGCTGATACAATATTATACGCTCTAGTTGACCATCTTCGCCCCATTGTGCTCTATAAAGTATATAACCCATCGCTTCATTTTCCAGGTTATAAAATACCTTTGCCTCACCTTGTTTGTTACTATGCCAACTACATTGCCAAGGCACATCTTCCTTATAAAATGAAAAACTTGAAAGTTGCTCTGGGCGAATCGCTTCTACCCGCATTTGTAAAGGCTCTTTTACCTTTGCCTCAAACACGCCACTTAAAAACAGCAGATGATTTGTTATGTCATAGCCGTACTTTTCATAGAGAGCAATGGCTCTATTATTTTCTTTTATCGACTCAAGCGTAGCGATGTCGACGTTTTCTCTTGCGTAGATTGCTAAGGTTTTGTCCATTAAAGTACGTGAAACGCCCTTCCCACGATAGGCTGGTGAGACACCTGTTCCACCATTCCATGCTATTTTCCTTCCATTTAAATGTCTAATCCCATTCATGACAATACCGATAGGCTCATGTCCATCAAATGCAACAATGGATAGTTCTGGAGAAAGCCCCTCCCCTTCGAGACGATTTAAAAACTTCGCTTCGTCCATTTCAATTTCCACAAAGTATTCTTCAAAACCTTTATTCCAGGCTTGTATAACTTCCTCTAATGTACACTGTGATACTGTTTTTATTTCCATCTCGCCCCTCATTTCTACTGCTATTTTTATGTTAACTCACTGTTTCATAAGTCGGCTAATTCCGCTAACGACATTTGTTTCACGATTTCATAACCATGCCCTTGTCCTCGAGGCTTTACAAACACAGTGCCTAAGTTTGAGACTTTTCCTAAACCTATGCCTTTTGGAAAGCTATGTGCAATAATCACTTTGTTCGTCCCTTGAGGTGGTTTCATTTCCAACACTGACCGAAGATTAGTTAAAATTCTCTGTTGTTCAGCGGTTGAAATATTTCCACCTAACTTATAGATGTCATACCAAAAAGGATCGGTCTGAACATTGACGTTGGGAAATGCTAACTGTGCCGTTTCGATGGTTCTACAAAAAGGACTTGTGACAATAGGCGGGCTGATAGGAACTTGTAAGTAGCGTAGCATTTGTCCATAATAAATAGCTTCTCTTCGACCAAGCTCAGACAAATTTCTTTGCGTATAACAGTTTTCAAAATTAAAATACGGCTGATCATTCCCCACTGTCGCTTCGGCATGTCTGGCGTATAAAATAAATCCGCCCTCTCTCAGTAACCCGAGCAATGTCTTTTCCAAATCCACCTTCTCCTCCCCAATATTACCATTAATATTACTGATAATGTATGAACTTTATTGCCTATAACATGATTTTTAGCACCAATAAATTCATTCATCTTACCTAACACAAAAAAGCTTCCTACAAAATGTCGTAGGAAGCTTTCTTTTACAATAAATATAGATGGATAAGACGGTTGATTTCCACTGGAATCGCCGCCCTACGCTCCAAACAGCACGCTGAAGGAGCTGTTCCAATAGTAAAAATAATGCTTAGAGAACTCCTGTTATGCTATTTTTCACTATGTAGGCAGTCAGGCGTTATTGTTTGAAGGACTTTTAATCAGCCCCTTGTTGTTAATTTACTTTAAAGGGATTTTCACTAGGGCAGTCGTCTCAAATTCTTTTGTCGATTCAATAGAAATTTCCCCATTATATTTATTGACGGTTTCTTTCACAATAAATAAACCTTGCCCTCTTATTTTTCCTTGCTCTATTTTTTTCGTCGAATACCCTTGTTTAAATATCTGCTCACACTGGCTGATTGTCGGTCCTGTATTATTAACCCTAAATACATACTGCGCATCATCTGCCATACAACAAATTGTTATTTTACGTTGACCTTCTGGCAATTCTATTGTTGCATCAATCGCATTATCAATTAAATTCGATAATATTTTGATTAAATCTGTTGTTTTTATTTTATTGAATGCATCCTGAGAAACCGTAAAATCCATATCAATATTATGATTTTGTGCAGCTAGCTTTTTCGTTTGCAACAAGATAGACAGACCAGGGTGATCTATATCCAATTTTAGAGTCTTTATGGCCTGCACTTCTTTAGATAAAGAGGATAGATATTGTTGCGCCTGATCGGGTTTTCCTAATTGCAGAAATCCATGTATAACTTGAATATGATTGGTGAAATCATGTCTCAAAGAGGACACAGAGGTGATTAATGTTTTGATCTCTGTTTGGTAAGTATCCTCTGTTACCTCTACTTCTTTTGTCACTTCTTTTTGATACCATTTCTGTAATAAATAAAAGGAAGCAATCACCACCAAGATAAATACACCATTAAAAATAAAGTTAAAGAGATTATCTTTCAGGATTTTACCTTTGATGCCATCGAGTGTATCAGCACTAATATCAATACCCAAGTAGGCAATGGTTTTACCTTCATCATCGATGATTGGCGCCCCAACAGAAAGATAAGCACCATACTCAGAATCCTTAATGACACCTGTTACATATGTATGTCCCTCATAAGCTTGTCTGACTTGTTTTTCAGGTACTGTGCAAACCTCGCCTATGTCAAAACCGTATGTTCGTTCCTGAGGTAGTCCAACTACCATAGCCGTTGATACTTTTGGATTATCAATTTCCAATGTATAAACTAATAAAGCCCCTAGCATTTCTCTTGCATCATTTAAACTGTTTCTTATTTCCCAATAATGTTCGTTCTTCACAGGGTCATTCAAAAATCGCTTATATGCATCTATATCAATCGATGCTGCAATGGAGATTGCTGCTTCAAGACTTTGGTTTGCGATGGACTCTTCAACCGTCTTTTTCAACTTCACATAAGAGGTCAAGACATTTAAACTTGTAAACAATAATAATAAGACTGATGATAACATTATAATTAGTTTTATTTTACGACTTTTCATGCAAACTGGTACTTCCTCATCTATTGATTTACTAACTATTTCTTAAAATGGAGCTTTCACATATGAATAAAATAAGAACTATAAATATCTCCTCCGTAATAATATTATACTATAATATATTCAAGGTTAACTTAAATAATTCATCCTTTTTACTAAAGACACACACCTCTATATCCTACTTTAATCTAGTGACAAAATCAATTTGTTATCAGATTGACATTTATTCATTCTCAAGACATAGAAATCCATACTGAAAAGAGAATAGTATCATCTCCATCATACCATTCTCCCATACATAAAGTTCAATTATTGTTAATATATCACTATTTATTAGATTTTTTGATATACATACAGGTAAATTGCATTTGTAACCAAGCAGCCAAAAATATGTGCTGCCATTGTAGCATTTAAAAGGAAAAGCACGAGATCTAGGAAGCGTTAGCGACCATGCGACTCGTGCCTCGCCCGTGGAAAGAGCAGCGGATTTTTACAAAAAATGTTGAAAGGAGCCGTTTAGAGCTCCTTTCTAACTGACCAAATCATTGAATTTAAGGTAAATGGACCAAAATAATCTAAACCTATTTCCCTTTTGTTCGGAATGTTTTACAGCACGTATCTGACGATTGATTTGCTTCTTCAGATAGGAACTGTAAATCAAAATCAGAAGCAAACTCTGTGTTATGTTTGCTGTCTAACCGGTAATCCATATCGATTTCGATTGCCTCAGCTCCGCAAATATTTCCCTTAGCATGGAAAACACAATTTGACACAGTACAGTTCACTGATACATTTGGCATAGCTCTCCACCTCTTTCATGAAATAGGTCATGAAAAATACAGATAAGGCCTTTCCTTACCTCATCCCATACTCTTCATTATGTAGGTTATCCATTTCAACATTTTTTACTAGCGTGATTGTAAGTTAAAATTGTCCAATCACACACCTCAAACAAAATGTAGTCCACACACACAAATTCATCTTAAATGAATTCATTTCAAAAATAGTTTTTCTATAAAGAAACACGAACATTTTTGGTAGGAGCGTAAGGTGATGCCAGCGGGAAAAGCAAGCGAACCGAGACCCTGGCTGAGCTTTTATGGGAACAAAGGCTAAAAGCGTCACGTCCTGTGACAACGCCTTCGTGACCAACATCCTGTTGCTGACGCTTCGCTTTCGCACATAAAACACTTGTTGCTGACGCTTCGCTTTCGCACATAAAAACACCTGTTGCTGACGCTTCGCTTTCGCACATAAAAACACCTGTTGCTGACGCTTTGCTTTCGCACATAAAACATTTGTTGCTGACGCTTCGCTTTCGCACATAAAAACACCTGTTGCTGACGCTTTGCTTTCGCACATAAAACATTTGTTGGCCCGAAGTGGCTCGGTGCTTGCTCGCGCAAAGCGTCCGCCTATAGCCGTGATAAGAACAATTACTTTATCTTCTTTAAAAATAGTCGCCTTATTGATATGAACGTGAATGATGAAATTGATTCAAATAGTTAAAAAATCTAAAATATCATTATCAATTTCTTGTTGATCTCTTCCCAAAGTCATTAAATGCTTCGATTGTGTAAAGCCTTTTAGCCGTTTTACTTGCGAATTGACATTTTTAAAAATAGTATGAGCGCTTGTCATATACAGCTCATCATCTAATTCGCCATAGAAAATGGCAATTGGAATGGTTATTTTATGAAGGTTTTGAATGGTTGTTTTAATAAACTGCTGAAATTCATTGAATGCTTCTAATGACATTTGATAGAACACTTCAAGTTCTTGTGAGATTTGAGAAAAAGACTTCCCCTCCAATTTCTTGTAATTATAGGCATACTTAATCAGTCTTTCTTTCAGTCGTTCTGGTTGCCGATCAACTGGAACTGATAACACAATCACGCGCTCTATATTTTCTAACTCTGCAAGTTTTAAGGCGAAAATTCCACCAATCGATAAACCTACGACTGAAATCGTCTGAAATCCTTCTTCCAATAAAAATCGGTAGGCTGTCACAACGTCTTCCCACCAATCATTCACCCTGTATTGAATCAACGGTTCTGGATTATGCCCATGACCACGATATAATGGTGCGTAGCAAGTAAATCCTTGTTGATGTAGATCAGTTGCAACCTTCTTCATATCTCGCGTATGACTTGTAAAGGAATG
The DNA here is from genome assembly GCF_049058285.1 of Lysinibacillus sp. UGB7. Taxonomy (NCBI): domain Bacteria; kingdom Bacillati; phylum Bacillota; class Bacilli; order Caryophanales; family Bacillaceae; genus Lysinibacillus; species Lysinibacillus sp. UGB7. The sequence continues at coordinate 11,262 of NZ_JBMGUV010000058.1, read as the reverse complement.
CAAAAGTAATACAGCATGATGATTTCCTTTTAAATATATTTCTTTTGCAGGGACAATTTTTATCACAAAATCAAAACCTTTCTTCATTTAAATCCTTGTTGTTATGTACTTTCCAAGCTTTTTCAGGATAAATGGCTGAACTGCTGCCATCTTAGCAGGAACATTTCCATATACCGATTCATTATACAACTAGATTTATTTAAGTTCGAAACTTGTTGGTTAACAAAGTGAAAGACCAGGCACTCGAACCTGGTCATAAAAGGATAAAAATGATTTAGCTCTTGCTCGGTTCACGTGTCCTATCTTGTGGTTTTAAAAATTTAGGACGTTTACTATATCCTTTTTGGGATACACGCACTAAAGATTTTTTGATATCTGCCCAATCTAGCTCTGCTGCAACGTTTAAGTACGGTACACCCAATACGCGCATATTTGCGGCATAAAGAATAATAAAGAACAGCACCATAAAGAAACCAAATAAACCTAGAAAAGCAGAGGCTAAAACAAAAATTAATCGAAAAATACTCATTGCCGTTACAAAGGATTGATTGACTAGTGTAAAGGCTGCAATACTTGAAATCGCAATAACAACAATCATAGAAGGGCTAGTGATTCCTGCTTTAATGGCTGCATCTCCAATGATTAATCCCCCCACAACACTCATTATTCCACTGATAACAGACGGAAGTCGAAGGTTTGCTTCACGAAATAATTCAAACATAAATAACATCAGCAGTATCTCTAAAACGGTTGGAAATGGTAGTCCGGTTCTCGATTGTACTATTGTTGCTAATAGGAGCACAGGTATTTGTTCTTGATGAAATGTCGAAAGTGCAAGCCAAAAACCTGGCATCAGCATACTGATTAAAATGCCTACTATTCGTAGCAATCGTTCCAAAGAGCTCACTATGAGTGGATAATCATTATCTTCACCCGATTTAAAAAGTAACAACATATTGGCAGGGGTAATAATGGCATACGATACACCGTCAACAAGTATGATAATTCGTCCTCTCGTTAATGCTTGCACTGCAAAATCAGGACGACCCGTGTAATCATGTCTTGGGAGGATTTTATCATTTTTTTCAAGCCGCTCCATCAACAAATCCCCACTAAACACGACGTCTATATCAACTTGATTTAATTGCTTTTTTATTTGTGATAGAATTTTTTTATTTGCTACATCTTCAAAATATAAAACGGCTACTGTTGTTTTAGAACGTTTGCCGATTTCCATCGTCTCCACGCTCAGTGAATTGGTAGGTATTCGTTTTCGTATTAAGGCCACATTAGTAAAAACATCTTCAATAAAATCATCTCGTGGACCTTTAACCACTAATTCCATCTTTGTTTCTTCAGGTTCTCGATTGGGTTTTTTGGCAATATTACTTGAGAACAGCAAGTTTTCTTTTTCAAAGTAGAGTAAAACATGTCCCGTATAGACAAGTGTAATGGCATCCTCTTTCGTCTTTACTTTTTGAAGGTTAGGAATGTGTAAATCTTTTAGGATGTTGTCTTCTAACATTTCTGATGCTACATCTTCGAACAGCGACTGGACTCTTTGCACTATGACATTATTCAGCAATCGCTGATCGAACATCGAATCGCATGTGATAAAATGTACAATATGTTGATTAAAGTTATATTGTTCGAATAGTACATCAGCAGAACGTTGAAACAGTTCTTGCAACGTTTTTATAGTTATTTCCTGTTCCATTGATGTTCGTCATCTCCCGCTTAGCCAGTATCAAAGTTTGTGCATTTTTTAGAAGAAATGAACGCAATACACTTTAAGATATTTTTCCCATGATATTTAATAATATTCAATAAAGCGCAACATTAAAGAGGGATTTCAGTTGTATAGGCTATTTACGCTTGGGCTGACCCTATCATTTTCTTCAAATTCGCCATTTCAATCGCGGACATTGCTGCATCGTAACCTTTGTTACCTGATTTAGTACCAGCACGTTCAATCGCTTGCTCGATATTTTCAGTAGTCACAATACCGAAAATAACCGGAACGTTTGTGGAAAGTGATACACTTGCAATCCCTTTTGCAGATTCATTGCACACATAGTCATAATGTGTTGTTGAACCGCGAATCACTGTTCCTAAGCCAATGATTGCGTCATAGTTCTTGGTGTCAGCTAGTTGTTTGGCGATAAATGGTACTTCAAATGCACCTGGTACCCATGCAACATCAATCAAATCCTCACTTACACCATGACGTTTTAACCCATCTAATGCACCGTCTAATAATTTGCTTGTAATAAATTCATTGAATCGCCCTACTACTACAGCGATTTTTAAGTCAGATCCAATTAATTGTGCTTCAAAAGTTTTTCCCATCATTCATGCTCCTCTTCTAATTTGTTATTTTGTTTTCAACACTTGTTTGCTTACGGAAGGCAGCTAATGCCTCAATCGATATCATTTTCAAATGATGTTTTTTTGCATATTGAACTAGGTCGTTAAAACGTAGCATTTCACCACTATCCCCCATGATTTCACAGATAACGCCTGCCTGAACACTGTTACATAGTCTGGCTAAGTCGATTGTGGCTTCTGTATGTCCTCTGCGTTCTAAGACGCCATTTTCTTTGGCAATCAGTGGGAATACATGCCCCGGTCTACGAAAATCATTGGCATGCACTTGTGGCTCTAGCATTTTTTGAATCGTCATTGCCCGTTCATAGGCACTGATGCCAGTTGTTGTATCCTTGTAGTCAATACTTACAGTGAAAGCTGTTTGGTGATTATCAGTATTGTTTACTACCATTGGAGGTAATGCTATTTTTTGTGCGAGTTGCTGTGAAACTGGCGTACAAATCAGCCCTCTGCCATATGTGGCCATAAAGTTAATGGTTTCAGGTGTCGTAAATTCCGCAAGTGCCAGTAGATCCCCTTCATTTTCACGATCCTCATCATCTACCACGACAATCATTTTGCCTTGTTTTAAATCTTCTAATGCTTCTTCAATTGAATGTAACAATTGACCGCCTCCTAAAATCCATGTTTCGCTAAATACCCTCGCGTGATAGCAGATGTTGCCTGACCACGCTGTAGCTGATGCATAATGTATTTACCAAGCAAATCGGTCTCAATATTGACGAGTGCACCGACATTTTTCGTGCCAAAAATCGTTTCGCTGTAAGTATGAGGAATCAGTGATACGGTGACGCTGTTCCGTTCAACATGAAAGAGCGTTAAACTCGTACCGTCGATTGTAATCGAGCCTTTTGGAATACAGTAGCTCGTCAGTTCCTCTGAGAGTTCAATATCAATGTAGACAGCATTTGCCATCGGTCGCTTGCGTAAAATTTTCCCCACACCATCAACATGCCCTGACACAAAATGACCCCCAAAGCGTCCATCTGCAGGCATGGCTCGCTCTAAATTTACTGGATCCCCCACTGCAAGCTGCCGTAAATTTGTAGCTTTCACCGTTTCAGGCATCACGTCCATTGTCATCTCCTGCTCATTAAAAGACGTTACCGTCAAACAAACACCATTGACCGCGATACTATCACCAAGTTTCACGTCGCCTACCATCTTTGGCGAAATAACCGTGATTTTCATACTTTGCCGATTGTTTTGCAAGGTTTTAACTACACCAACATCCTCTATAATCCCTGTAAACATTTTGTCACCCACTTTCTATCGTTAAATCGTTTTATCCGTCGTTTTTTTGGTTTTATCCGTCACTTCAGCGGTTCTATCCGTCATTTCGCCCGGTTCTATCCGTCATTTCAGCTAAGCGATTCTATCCGTCACTTCAGCAATTCTATCCGTCACTTCAGCAATTCTATCCGCCACTTCAGCAGTTCTATCCGTCACTTCGCCGGTTCTATCCGTCACTTCAGCAATTCTATCCGTCACTTCGCCGGTTCTATCCGTCACTTCAGCAATTCTATCCATCCCTCCTCTGTCAGCTTTATAAATAAACAAAAACCCCTTACATTTAAGGGGTTTGGGAGATTTTATCCTATAAGACGTCAACAAATAAACCTATTAGATATCATAATTTTCAATAGGCTGCCATCTCATTGTTCTTCTCCCATCCAGACTATAACTGTCGGTTTTGGATTTGCACCAAATCAGCTTGCGCTCACGGACTTTGAATTACTTCATTCATCACCGCCGATTGGGAATTTCACCCGACCCCGAAGAACATTTCACGCTATTCAATTTCAGCCAAATAAGCATAATTTCAGTTAGGAGACACAAAAAAACTCCCCAACAAAAACGATGGGAAGTGGATTTATAAAAGCGTACACAAATAGACCTTATAAATTCGTATGAATTTAAAAAGCTTACACTTTTACCCTTCTCCCATCCAGACTATAACTGTCGGTTTTGGATTTGCACCAAATCAGCTTGCGCTCACGGACTTTGAATTGCTTCATCACCGCCGATTGGGAATTTCACCCGACCCCGAAGGATATTTTTATTTAGCTAGTTCTTACGATAACACTATTTAATTATATTATCTACATTTCTACAAAAATTTTTAGACATCAACGATATTAGATGTGCGTGTCGCCTGACTTATCGCTGTCCTTTCACGCAAAAAAAACGCCAAATCATATTGAAAAGACAGTTACATCTTTTTGGTAAAGTGAAATCATTTAACCAAAGACGTAACTGTCTAGCAAAAAATTCAACGCTTCGCGACTTAGTTGTATAGGACTTTGTCGAGTTCAATGGCAAGAAAAGCAAACATTTTTACACAGTTAAACTACCATCTACTGCTACAATGGCGCCTGCCATGAAACTTGATTTATCAGAAGCTAGGAAAATTACAACCTCTGCTACTTCTTCTGGTTCACCATGGCGCCCCATGCGCACACGCGACATTTCTTCTGGGACGTAGCCTGTTTTTTCAAGTGTTTCACCAACACTTTTGAATAGTGGTGTAACAATTCCACCTGGGCACACAGCATTAATTCGAATGCCTTTATTGGCATATTCAATCGCTGCCCCTTTAGTTAAACCAATTACAGCGTGTTTACTTGCAGAATAAACTGCGATACTATGTTCCGGACGAGTACCAGCTGATGAGGCCGTATTAATAATCGATCCTTTGCCTTGCTTTTCCATTACAGGAATGACATATTTCATGCCAAGGAAAATACCCTTCACATTGATATCCATAAGACGATCATACTCTTCTATTTCAACAGTCGTGAATGGTGCAAACTTTTGGATAATGCCTGCGTTATTGAAAAGTACATCAATGCGTCCGTAGGTGTCAACGGCTTGCTTTACATAATTTTGAACATCTTCTACTTTTGACACATCTGCTTTGACAAACAGACCTTCCCCACCGTTATGTCGAATCAGCTCAAGCGTTTCTAATCCCGTTAATTCGTTAAAATCAACCAACACCACTTTATAGCCATTTTCAGCAAATTTAATACTTGTAGCTCTGCCAATTCCACTACCTGCTCCTGTAACTACCGCAATTTGATTGTTATTAGACATATTATATTCCTCTTTTCCTCTTGTTTTTGAATCTATTATTGAATGACGACTATTGTTGATTGGAGGTCCCCTTGCCATGTTCATCATTTTTTAGCTCTTCTTCAATAAAGACATCTTGTGATTAACATAATTATCGTAATTACTGTTACATGCAATCACCCCTGTTGGAGAGAGTTCCAACAGTTTGTCTGCTAACTTATTAAGAAAATAACGATCATGTGAAATAAAAAATAGTGTGCCCTCGTAATTTAATAGTGCTTGTTCTAAAACCTCTTTACTGAATACATCTAAATGATTTGTTGGCTCGTCCATAATGAGGACATTTGCTTTTAGTAACATCAACTTTGCTAATGCAACGCGTGCCTTTTCACCACCGCTCAGCGACGCTATTTTTTTAAAGACATCTTCACTCGTGAACAAAAAATTCCCCAATACTGTACGAATACTGGCCTCTTCGATATGGGGAAACATACTCCAAACCTCATTTAATACCGTATTATCTGGATGTAGAGTCGATTGTTCCTGGTCATAGTAACCAATCGTCACGCCCTTCCCCCAATCGATGACACCACTTTCTGGCTTTCCATTGAGCAATGTCTTCAATAGTGTGGACTTACCAACACCATTCGGACCTATCAATGCTACCTTGTCACCTCGTTGCAGCTGAAAATTAATATTTTTCACTAAAGATTTTTGCTCATTATCGACCACAAAGGAAATGCGCAAATCTCGAACCTGTAAGACATCTTTATGAGATGTTTTTTCTAATTGGAATGACATCTGTGCATGTTTTAAGTCTTTGAACGGCTTTTCCAGTCGCTCCATTCTCTCAAGCTGCTTACGCTTATTTTTTGCACTTTTAGCAGACGTCGCCATTGTAATATTACGTTGGATATAGTCCTCCATCTTGCCAATTTGTTGTTGCTGTAGGGCATACTTTTTTTCGTGAATTTGTCGATTTTTTGCTTTACTCTCCACATATTGCGAATAATTACCGCTGTATCTTCTCGCTTCTGTTCGTTCAATTTCGTAAATTACATTAACAAGGGAATCTAAAAAGGTTCGATCATGTGAAACGACAAGAATAGCACCTGGATATGCTCGTAAGTAGCCCTCTAACCAAGTTAAAGTAGTAAAATCCAAATGATTTGTCGGCTCATCAAGCAGCAGCAAATCCGGTTGTTCAAGCAGTATTTTGGCCAGTGCCAGTCTTGTTTTCTGACCTCCACTTAACTTATGGATTGGGGTATTTACGGATATATTATCGAATCCCATTCCGTTTAAAATACTCCTGATTTTCGCTTCTATTTCATAGCCTCCTTGTTCGATAAACCAATCAGATTTTGTTGCGTACTGATTCATCGTTTTTTCAAATTGTTCGGTATCATCCATTAAAGAAGGGTCGCTCATCCTCCTCTCTAATGCCCGTAGCTCTTTTTCAATCTTGCGAAGCTCAGCAAAGACACTTAACATTTCACACCAAATTGTATTGTCCATTTGAAGCCCGCTATTTTGCCGCAAATAACCAATTTTTATAGCTTTTCCAATACTGAATTCCCCGTTTTCATAAGGAATATCTCCAGCAATAATCTTTAGTAAGGTTGATTTTCCGGCACCATTTACTCCAATAAGACCGATTCTTTCCCCTGGTTCAATTTTCAATGAAATATTTGAAAATACTGTATCCCCCAAATAACTTTTACTAATGCCATTTAATTGCAGTAACATCTCCATCACACTTCCTTATAAATTTTGTCCATTGTTTTCTTCAAGCCCTAAGCTCAAGAAATAAAAGGACATATAAGGTTACACATGTCTTTTTCTCTCCTTTACAACACACAAAAAAGACGCCGAATGAATAACGGCGCCTTCAAATTGCGAATAATTTCAGTTCAACATATATAAAGTATTGTCAGTAAACTTTACAAAAGAACGCAAAAAGGCTCCGTACAGAACCGGCGCCTCATTGCGTAAATATGAATTCAAATACATTTATGCTACAAATGATTAATTATAAGAAGGCAAATGTTTCCGGTAACTGTTTTCGATATGAAATTTGCTTAAAAAAGGGCGCACTTCTCCCTTTGCAAGCAAATCCACAGAATACAGGCATAATTTTACTTCTTTTTCCATCAGACCATTTCCGAATACAGTTTCCATTACTTTTGCCTCCTTTCGAACTTATTAGTATTTACTAATCTAACATATACCTTTTAAAAAAACAAACTATCAACTATCATTTGTCTCTTTCAATAAGTTAACAGGATGGCAATAGCAAACGTGCCACAAAGCTAGGGTAGACTGTTCACGATTCTTTCTGAAAGTTTTTCGACATCATCGCACAACTCCGTTTGAATCCTTATCGAGAAAAAATAACTGCAAGACTCCTATAGAAAAACGGTCCAGCTAGCCTGTGGAAAGCGAGTAGGTTTTTCCGGACCAGTTACTATGATTCCCATTGGTACCCTACTAAGCAATATGACATGATTCAAGCGATTTGTCTGTAGAAATGTCACAAGAACATCGCACTTTAATTGTGATAGGGATACACCTTTACGAAATAAATTGTTGAGCATATAAATAAGAAAGCTTGCATCATAAAAGCAAGCATGTAATTCTAGACGAGGGATTAACAATATATTTAAAGTGATGCGTAACATATCCAGATAAAAAACGTCTCTACAACTAAATCACAAAGGAGAAAAATTACAAATGAAACACATAATATTTGATTTTGATGGTACGCTAGCAGATTCTACAGCTGTATTCGCCTCTGCATGGAACATCATCGCCCGAAAATATCAATATAGAGAAATTCGGTTGGAAGAATTGGATTCACTGAAGAAATTGTCTATAGCGGAGCGAAGCAAATTATTTAACTTCCCTCTGTATAAATTGCCAACCATCCTCCCTCAATTTTATCGGTACTATCGCCAGTCATTACAAGATGTAATTCTTATTGATGGCATGAAGAATGTGCTAAAGGAAATTGAAGAACAAGGCTATACAATTGCTATTATATCCTCCAACTCTAAAGACAACATTTTAGCATTTTTAAAGATGAACGGCATCGAGAATGTTTCACAAGTACTGTGCTCAAGTCGTATATTTGGAAAAGATAAAGTGATAAAAAAATACTTAAAGGAGTCGAATTTACAGACATCCGATGTGTTATATATTGGTGACGAGCATCGTGATATTGTTGCCTGTAAAAAAGTAGGCATCCAAATAATTTGGGTTGGTTGGGGGTATGATTCAATTGAAGTAGTTCAATCCGAGAATCCAGATTATAAGGTATTTTCTCCAGATGAAATTTTAGATATAGTGTAAAGGCACTATTCGTTTCAACTAAATAGCGTAAAAAAGGATAATAGTGAACAGCCCTAATTCTCTATTATCCTTGTATAAGAATTCTCTTTTTAATTCTGAACCTCACTAATATGCTTTAGCTTTTCAGCAGTCGTGTTGATGACCGAATAAGCGGCATTTAATTCGTGCATGCTGCCAGAAAATTGCTGTGTGAAAGCAGCAATCTGATTTGCCGATTCATTGACCTTATCAATGGATTGTTTTATGCTGCCAAGCTGAATTGTGATACTATCTGCACTTTCTGTACTACTTTGAGACATTTTTTGAATTTCTGAGGCAACCACAGCAAAGCCGCGTCCATGCTCACCCGAACGAGCAGCCTCAATGGATGCATTTAAGCCGAGAATTTTTGATTTCATGGCCAAGTCTTTTACTAAATCGACGATGGTATTTATTTGTTGGATATCGCCCGTCATCGACTCAGAAAACTTAGACAGTTCAGCCAATTGTTTAGAGACGTCTACACTCGCTGATGCTAATTCTTCATTTGTGGCAGTCATTTCTTCAACAGAACTTGATAATTCGGTTGCTAATAAACGCATGTTATCCATTTTTTCGTTGGACATAACTGCACTGACAACACCAATTACTTTTCCGGCTTCAAAAATGGGTTGTGCAATGGAAATATACGCTAAGCCAAATCCTTCAGGCCCTCGCTCTTCTCTCATAAATTTCCCAACAGAAAGCGCCTTTTCTGTCGTTGTTCCACGATATTTTTTTAGCGAATCACCGATGTTTATCTTCAAGTCCACTTGTTTACCCGGCTTGTATGCAAGAACTTTCTCTTTATCTGCCACAATAACACAAGCATCTTCTGGATATGTCGCTTGGTACAAATCAATAGCGTCGATTGCTGCCTGTAATTTTGAATGCATGCGTTATCCCTCTCAATCCAATTGTTTTATTTAAATGATTAAAGTATTTGTATGGCGGTTCCTCGTTCATCAGCCCAGCACAAAACTATACCCGTGTCATGAATGCAATTGCCCGTGAAAGTAGATGGAATACTGCTTTTCAACCTCAAATATCCTGAAAGTTTCTGTAATTCTACCACCTAAGGAAACGAACCTATATTATACTGAAATACCTCAATTTAACTATAGCATGGTAAAACAAAAAAGACACCAGTGATAGAAGTGTCTTCAAAAAACAATTATTGATTTTTCAAAATTTCTTCATATTTTTGTGAAGTTCTAACTTCTACTGTAAGAAAATCTTTCCCGTAGACAGTTGTGATTAAGAACGGCACATCACTAGTGTTTTGAAACCTGAAATCTAAACCACCATATGACACAGTGGCATCTCTTCCTTTTGGTACATACCCTATATCTAATGAATGATGATGTCGTTCTACAAATTTTACTGGCACTTGGTCAATGGCATTGAAAAGAGTTGAGGACGTTTGGCAAATCCCACCACCAATCCCCATAACAACTTTCTTATTGATGATTTCAGGTGCAGGTTGATAGCCATTTGCTTCATCTCTTGGACCAACCACCGTGTTAAAAGAGAAGTAATCCCCACTGCCGACAATGACATTATTGATAGCCTCTGCCGAAAGTTCAATATTCTTGTTCCTACCTATGTCCGAGGTATTGAAATATGTTGTATAAGATGCCACAACAACTTCTTCTAAATAAGGAATATCTTCGAGATAATAACCACTCTCTGATACATATAGTGGCATTTCCACATTCCCACCTGTTGCGGATGCTGCCATTACTTTTTCCACCAATTCACTTTCTTTCAAAAGCACCTGTGGGTTTCCTTTTATAATCTGACCATGCTCATCAATTCGATCCAGTACCATTCGCTTATCATAGCCCGCTTCTGTTTCAGTACCTCTTGCAAGCTCTTTCGCTAATTGTTCAATTTTCTTTTTATAAGTTGCGACATCTTCTTCATAACCTAAGTCTTTTGGCGATAAGGTTTGTACGATATCCATTGTATTGGGGTCCACGATATTTACGACTACAGGCGCCGTGTCTTGTATCTCCTTTTGATCGGCAGTAACCGGCTGCTGCAAGTCCTCGATTTGTTGCTCTAATTCATTCACTTGATTTTCCAATTCCTTGTCTTTTTCCGATTTCCCCTGACAGCCCACTAAAGCAATAGCACATATAAGGAAAATTGTAGCGAACCACTTTCTTTTCACACTCTAACACCTACCTCTTCGGTCCTTCTTCAGAGACATCTTATTCATGTATAGATAGTAGTGTGTTTATTTTCATTCATTTTTATTTATGTCTACCATAATTGTCATTTTTATTCGGCTATTACGAGCAATTCAGCAAAAAAATTATGTAAAAAGAGTTCCATTTATTATTACAATGGAGACGCTTGGCACTTGCCTTGTATTAATTTACGCTGTATGCACAGGGAAACCTGCTATGTAAATATAGAAAATAT
>NZ_JBMGUV010000057.1:0-18340 GCF_049058285.1 Lysinibacillus sp. UGB7 | reverse complement strand
GTCAATGGTTGAGATGACAGTTGCTTCCCGTTCTTTAGCAGAGATGTCACAACAACTTCAAGATCTAGTTTCTGATTTTAAATCAATCTAATAATAGGTTCAACAATGCTCTAACCTGGACCCTATAAAGTAGACTTTAAATTGATGTACGCCGATAAGACTTCGGCGGCTTTAGATCTAATAGCTAAAAACAAAATATCCAATTTCCACAGAAGGATTAGAATATAGACAAGAAAAGATCTATATTAATGTATGTTGAACTGAACCCCGAATAGAGGGCACTTTAAAAAGTGACCCTATTCGGGGTTTTTGTTCATTTTATAAAAAATCCTGTTATACCAAAACATAATAAATTAAGATAATCTATAACTTGAACGTTTTATGAACATTCTATTAAAATGTATAGCTCTTTTAAATAATAATTAACCCAATGATAAGATTATTGTTATATTTAGAATTATTTATCAACACCTTTCGAGGAAAAACATACTCATTTAATGCAATTATTACCACATTAATACATAGTTTGCTAAATTGTAAATTCATAGCTATCATACAAGAGTAAATATAATTTCATACAATAAAATCGTAAGGAGACTACTTATATGAACACTAAATTCACAAAATTAAGTAAAAAGGGAATAACAGCGGCCCTATTAGCAGCTGGAATCATGGGGATTTCAATGGCACCAAATGCATCTGCCCATGGGTTTGTTGAGAAACCAGCTAGCCGATCCGCATTATGTAGCCAAAATTATGGGGCACTTAACTTGAATTGCGGAAACATAATGTATGAGCCACAGAGTCTAGAGGCACCAAAAGGATTTCCACAAGGTGGACCAGTTGATGGTAAAATTGCCTCTGCAGGAGGTCTGTTTGGTGGTATCCTAGATCAACAAACTGCAAATCGCTGGTTTAAGAACACGATTACAGGGGGATCAAATACCTTTACATGGAAGTACACTGCGGCCCATTTAACAAGCAAATGGCACTATTATATTACAAAAAAGGGATGGGATCCTAATAAACCATTAACCCGTGCTGATCTTGAGCCAATTGGAACTGTCGAACATAACGGCTCTGCTGCTTCAAATAATCTAACTCATACAATTAACGTACCAACTGATCGTAGTGGCTACCACGTTATTTTAGCTGTTTGGGATGTAGCTGATACTACAAATGCTTTCTATAATGTCATTGATGTTAATTTGCTGAATAATGGGGATGTTGATAAGGAAGCTCCAACTCAGCCAAATGGATTAAATGCAACGAAAGTTACTTCTAACAGTGTCGAGCTAAAATGGAATCCTTCTACAGACAATGTGGGTGTAAAAGAATATCAAATATTACGAGATGGTAAAGCAATTGGAACTGTACCGGGAACAACATTCACAGATAAAAATTTAAAAGCGAATACAAAATATACATATACGGTGAAGGCAGTGGATGCTGCTGGAAATGTTTCTAAAGAAAGTGAGTCTGCAGTTATAGAGACAATGAATGCAGTTCCTGATACAGAAGCACCAACGCAACCAACTGCACTACACACGATGGGCGTAACATCCTCAAGTGTAGACTTAATGTGGAGTGCATCAGAGGATAATGTAGCAGTTGATCATTATGTTATATATCGAGGGACACCAGTAGGACAAATGACTGTAGTTGGAACATCCAAAACTACATCTTTTATGGACATGAATCTACAATCAAATACAACATATAAGTATGCAGTCACTGCCGTTGATGCAGCTGGAAATGAATCCATTAAAAGTGCCGTTTTAACTGTGACTACAAAAGAGCAGGGGGCGTCTTATGAGCAATGGAATCCAAATAAGGCGTACACAAAAGGTGATAAGGTAGAGCACCAAGGTAAAATATATGAAGCTGTTCAAAGCTATCAAGGAAATGGAGATCCAAATTGGATATTCGCATTGTCCTTATGGAAAGAAATTAAATAAAAATAGAGTCCTAAAAAACCTTACTTATTGAAAGGTTTCAGACTGGCGACAAAAAGCATCAAGAAGCTAATTCTCGATGCCTTTTGTCATTTTTTTATGTTCAGCAAATGGCATTCTCCTACCAATGAGAACATACTCTTCGAACAATTTACTCTTTATTAAAGAGCTTGCCATGTTCAAGTAGCAAGCTTTTTCAAATTCATGGCGGCAAAAGTAAGCATCCGCAAAAACATGTTCAATTGTTTCTTTACGCCTCGCATAGATTTGCTTAATATCATCCGAAGGACGTAATGTTCGTCTATATCCACTTGCGTTTCCCATATATCGTTGAATGATGCCTTATATAATGAACAAATTATGACAATAAAGGTATTATTTTATATTGTTTTGTATTGATAATACTATTCAAAGTGTTTATTGATATGTTTATTTGATTTGTATAAGGAATTAAGAGAATAAATGAATTATAATGCGTTGATATTGGTAGGTTTATAGGAAAATTGTAAAAAAATGTGTTAAAAGGTACTATGGAAATACAAGTAATAGTATTACTTGTAATTAAATAAATAGTAGGAGAGATATGATGGAAAGAAGACAGAAACAAAAAACAAAAAAGTTAGTGATGGCAACTGCTCTATTTTCTATGTTGGCTACCGGAATAACGCCTTCATTAGAAGTCTTTGCGGAAGAACAAACACAGCAACAGAAAGTATCTAACGTGTTAAAAAACGAAAAATCAGTGGAAGTGGAAAATCGGAAGTTTGCAGTTCCAGGAAAAGGGGATATCACGAAATTCCAAAAAAGCGAAAGAAGAGATAGACCATTTAGTCCCTATGAACCGACTGGGGTATACGCAAGGCCTAATGAACAAATAATCATTCAAGTAGCAGGAAATCAAGATATCGAAGCATACATTGGAACTTTTTCGTATGATGCTTCATGGAGAGAAGATTCAAAAATTAAATCCTTTACATTAAAACCTGGTTCAAACACTATACAGTCTCCAAATGGTGGAATGATATATTTTTACAATAAACAACAAGGAGGCACCATTCAAACAACAATAACAACAGGTGGAACGGCTACCCCTCTCTATGAACTCGGAAAGCATACAAAACAAGATTTAATAGATATGCTTAATCAATATCCAAATGCACATACGGTGGAATTAAAAGGGGAGCGTGTATTGATAACTGCTAGCCCGGCACGTGTTAAAAAATATTTGATAGGTTCTAACACAGATCCTACTCAACTATTGAAAAAGTTGGATGAAGCTACTAGAATTCAAGATAAAATATCTGGATTATCTGAAGATCAAGTAGATAAACATTATCTACACTATGTTGAGGATAATCATTCACTAGATTATTTTATGTACGCATACCCTTATAGAACTGCATATGTAGGAGACGCAATCCAACATGTGTTAGATATTAATAAATTTATTAATGATGGATGGGGCCCGTGGCATGAGGCGGGGCATATGAGACAACAAAATCCTTGGGCTTTTTATAATATGACAGAGGTTCAGAACAATATTTATAGTCTTGCAGTAGAAAAAACATTTGGTCATCCGACCAGATTAGAAAAAGAAAGTGTTTATCCTAAGGCTTTTCACTACTTAGAACAGCAGAATAAAAATTATGACGAGATTAGTGATCTTTTTGTTAAACTTACTATGCTATGGCAATTACATCTAGCGTATGGAGAAGAATTTTATCCTAAATTGCATCAATCGTATAGAGATATGTCTGATAGTATGTTACCTAAAAATAATGAAGAAAAGAAACAATTATTTATGATTGAAGCCTCTAAAGCAGCTCAACAAAATTTAATGCCATTTTTTGAAAAATGGGGATTACGACCAACTAATGATACAATCCAAAAGGTAGCAGCCTTAGGGTATCCAAACTTGACCGCTGAAATTTGGAAAAGTACCGATTCTAATCCAATTAAACCGGATACATCAGAATCTGGCAACATTTTAGATGGTAACCAATTTGCCTGGTCGCTGAAAGGAATTGGCGATGTTGAATTTGCAAAGGTAGATTTGAATAAATCGACAGGAGAAATGCAAGTTTATCTAAAAGCAGGTGTGCCACATCACTACTTTGATAAAACATATGCAAGGATACTAGTGCAGAATTCATCTGGACAAGTGGTATACAATAAAGATATTTATGGAAACAAACAACAGAATGCAGAACAAGAAAGAGTGTCAGTAAATGAAGGAGATTATATTGAGTTGACACATCTTGAAGGTGGAAACCGGGCTACGATCACAAATGTAGATAACGGAAAACAAGAAAGCTTTGAAGAAAAAGGCATCTACAAAGTTACAGTAGAGGGTCTAAAGAAGGTAGAAAAATTACCAGAAGTAAAAACTCTGGATGGTAACCAATTTACATGGTCGCTGAAAGGTATTGGAGATTTTGAGTTTGCGAATGTAAACTTGAATAAATTGACTGAAGAAATACAAATCAATTTAAAAGCAGGTGTACCACACAATTACTTTGATAAAACATACGCAAGTATAGAAGTGCAGAATTCATCTGGACAAGTTGTATACAATAAAAATATTTATGGAAACAAACAACAGATTGCTGAATTACAAAAGATACCAGTGAAAATAGGCGACAAAATTGAATTGACACATCTAGAGGGAGGACATAGGGCTACTATTATGAAAATAGACAATGGTGAACAAGAAAGTTTTGGGGAAAAAGTAGTTTATGAAGTCACTTCTACAGGTTTGTTAATAAAGTAGCAACGTTATTTAAGGTTTAAACATTACAATCCATAATGAAGCGCATTTACATATGGTTTCTATCCTTTTCTAGTTTCGCCTGAATTAGGACCTTCCAAAAAGTAGCTTTAACTTCTGATAAATATGGGTTTTATGAAAAGTGTATAAAAACGTGCATAAATAAAAAAAACAACAGGAAAAAATGTACACAACGTGGAGTTTATTATTATGGCGTATGGTGGATGGATGAAAAGGAACCTAATTTATCTTATGACGAAGCTTCCTATGCCTTCGTTTTAGAAGTAGATTAGCTATTCCATTTAAAGGGCGCTATTGTTTAATAAAACTTAGATTTTTAAACGACTTTATTGTTATATTTTTAAGTACAGTGAAGTATCTTATATCGAAAATTAAACAACTATATTTTAACCCCGTCCTAAATTTAGAACGGGGTTATGCTTGTTTTAGGTTTTAAAATTACATAACTTTATTGTCTTTTTACAACAAAATCCCAGTCTGCTTGTTGGTCTTTGAGCAAAAATAAGCATGGTTTACAAGTTGCCCGGCTTCGTTTAATACAGAGCGTGTGAGCCTCAATAAACTTTACTGTTTAGTAGAAAAGCCTATTTATATAAAATATTGACAGGATCCTTTATCCAATTTATCCATTACACATTACATTTAACAGTGAGACAGGTAGATACTTTCTTGTATTTGTGGTAAGAGATGTACGAATCCAATAGTCTCTGCAGATGCTATGCTTGCATGGCTATTCTTGCCACACGCTCATAGGGTCCCATGGCTTAATCCGATCGCCATATTTCTCGGGCAAAAAAGCTTTCATGTCTTCCAGCTTTGCAGGGACCTCGTTCCAATTTGGAAGAGATGGCAACCCCCGTTTGCTTTTTAAGAGGATATCCACCGTAACATACAAACGTTCTGGCTGAATCCAATGAAGGAAGCGAGAAATATCGATTTGCTTGGTCAGAGACAAGGAATCAATCTCGTCATTGTAATGCTTGTTGAACTCACTAATCAGGTTCAAGAGGTAGTCTCTCTGCTCCTTCACGAAGTCCAGGCCGCAGATTGCGCCATGTCCTGGAACAACGATTTCGGGTTTAATGTCATCAATAATGCGATCAAGCACTTTAATCCAGTTAAGGGTTCCCTCTTCACTGTATGCCGTACAACCGTTAAACACAACATCGCCGGCGAACAGCACTTTTTCTTTTGGCATCCACAACAGCAAGTCACTGTCAGAGTGGGCCGGAGCTACATTGTAAATCATAACTTCAGTATCGCCAAGACGTATGTTGATATCGTCCTTTATCTCAATATTCGGGTGCACCCATTCTACGCCCTCCAGGTTAAATCCTTCAAATTCCGCTGCAAAAAACTGCTCGCCCTGAGTTGATTCCGGAGAATTCTTCCCTCTTTTGATGACGCTATCCATCCAGGCGATATTTTCGGTAAGACGCTCTCTGGCCGCTTCCTTGTGCATAATAATGCAGGCTTCTTCAAACACTTTGTTCCCCCAGGCATGGTCGCTGTTATAGTGCGAGTTCACCACATAGGCGGGAGAGCCGCCATTGCTTACTTCCTTAAAAGCATCTCGCATTTCTCGCGCATGGAACAAATCGAAGAACGTGTCATACACCAGGCCTTCACCTTTGTTGATAAACCCGGCATTGGCCCAACTGATACCACGATACGGCGAAATACCGGCAAAGACGCCATCTGCGACTTCAAAAAATTTAACCCGAGGTTTTTGGATAATACTTCTATACTTCATAACAATTCTCCTTTGCGTATATGTTTTTTGGGGTTAGTCACACTGACTATATCTGTATAATAGAGAATAGAAAATAAAAATGCAAGCGAGCACTTGCGTGCATTTGCTCTATGCAATATGATAATAACTGAACAACATCACATTACATGGATGGAGGCGCTACAAACATGAAACTGGTAACCTTTCACACCAAGACTTCGAAGGAACGTTTGTTTGGGCTTGTCATTAACGAGAAATTTGTCGTGTCTTTTGCCGCAATCATGAAAAAGCAGGGGACATTCGTTGACAGTCTACAAAGTATGGACAGCTATCTACAACATTTGCCGGCAAGCCATGCTGCCGCTAAGGAGCTGATGCAATATGCTGTTGGACAGCCGCATCAATTCAATGAAAATGAAATCTGTCCAATTGCCGCGGTAAAACTGCTGCCGCCGATTCTGAACCCGGCTGCGCTTATTGATTTCGGGTTGACGCCAAGACATCTGAGAAATGCTGGCATAAATCTGCTACAAAGAGAATACACAGGGGCGGAAAGAGAAGAGTTTAAACGAAAAATTGCCGAAAAATTCCAGCGGGAACCGAATAAAGTAACTTTCAGTTATTACAAGTGTAACCATAATGCATTGATTGGCGATGGGGCTACAATTCATTGGCCTTCGTACTCTTCTTACCTGGATATCGAACCGGAGCTGGCCTTTGTTACAGGGAAGGGGAACTGCATTGCTGGTTATGTTATTTTTAACGACAGTACTGCTCGCGATGTGCAGTGGCCTGATTTTCAGGCGTTGACCGGACCAACGCGGTGCAAAGATTTTGATTACAGCAAAGGAATAGGACCATTTCTGGTTACGCCGGATGAAATCGATAACCCGCTGGCACTGGATGTGGATGTACGCATCGGAGAGAGACTGCACTGGAAGGGAAGCACATCCGAGTATTCCGCGCACCCTGCAAAAGTGATGGAGGAGGTTCTCAAAGTTTTTACGCCGCTCCCGGGCACGATTATAGGAATGGGGACGATACCTGATTGCTGCGCAATCGAGACCGAACAATGGCTGTTGCCCTCTGACCGAATCCAAATTACGTTCGATAAATTAGGCACGCTCACGCAATTGGTGCCTGATCATGTCAAGATTACGGAAGCAAGTCGCTGGGAAAAAAGAAGTGATTTACCTTAAATAAACGTTTATGAAGATGATGGACCCCGAACCCTATTTGCATATGCATAACTTGTAGTATAATAGGTTTAACATATGCAAAAGGAGTAATACAATGCATACTTCAGACAGAATCATTGAAGCCGCGACACGGCTCATAAAAAAGAATGGCTATCGGGGAGTAAGCACCAAAGCCATTGCAGCGGAAGCTAAAGTCAATGAATCTACGATTTTCCGGCATTTTGGAAGCAAGCAAGGAATACTGGAAGCCATCATTGAAAGACATTCGGATATCCCGCAATTTGAGAAACTGTTAAAAGAGGAAGCGACCGATAATCCGGAAGTCGACCTGCTGAATGTAAGCCGGCAGTACCGCTTGTTTTTCCATAAAAATGTGGACATAATTTTGATTGGCATCCGCGACAAAGGAATTTTCCCCGAATTGGACAGAGTGCTGACCGATCCGCCGGTGAAGCTGCACTCTTTGCTGGTTGAATATTTTGAACGACTGCAGAAGAAAAAAATTATAGCTAGACAGGATGCGCGTCTTGCCGCCATGTCTTTTCTCTCGACGTGCTACGGCTTTCAGATGAGCGAGCTGATTCACCAGCAATATCAGTCCCAACTCGTCACCGAGGAAGAGTTCTACAAGTACATTGTCTCATCGTTTGTTAAAGGATTATTGTCTCAGTCATAAAAAGGGCACTGAGTGTCATATTGAGACAGTAAGAAAACACCTTATTTTACAGCCAGTTGACGGTATTGAACCGGCGACTGGTTGTTTATATTTTTTTGTCTAAATTAGAAGGGAATCATTTCCTATTTATAGAATATTGGGATAGATGGAAGGTGGGGTTAGCTTGTCTATACATCTTTCGAGACATATTTATTATCGTTAATACCCGTTAATCAACACCTGTTTGTCATCAAAGACTAGCAAATGAGTCAATATCGACACACCTTAAAAGACCTTGGTATACACGAGATATGTCTCGCAAAGGAAACCGTTACGATAATGTAGTAATCGAGAGTTTTTGTGGAATTATGTTGAATTGCTTTTCTACAGCTTTACGAACTTCATCAATAATGATTAGGAGGAAAATAATGTGAAAAAATTGGGTTCGTTATTAATAATGGTCACAATTATTCTTTTTTCTACTTCAGATGTTTTTGCCTCAAACCTGGTTGAACCTTATGGATTGAAGCCACCAGGTGAAAGCTTTACACCTGGAGAGTGGTTTCTAGGAGATACTCCATCTAATGTTGATCCGAATAAACCACCTATTGTTTTCGTTCAAGGGAAAAACGGTAACGCTACAAGTTGGTATGGTAATACAGAATATCACGGTCTTAATGACATGTATACAAAAGCTTATGAAGCAGGGTATCAAACTGTATTTCTTCAATTATACGATGCGGCAGGTGAAGGTTCTTATAGTCAATACGATAATGGAAAATTATTAGCATCTATGTTAAAAGAAATCAGTCAACATTTTAACGGAAAAAAATTAAATATAATTGCCCATAGCAAGGGTGGGCCCGATACCCAAGCAGCATTAGTTCTTAATGATGCTCATTCGTACGTTGGTAGGGTCTTTACTTTAGGTTCCCCTCATTATGGATCAGAGTTAGCTGATCTTGCTTATAGCTGGTGGGCAGGTTGGCTAGCTTCATTACTCGGTGAAAAAGATGATGGCACTTATTCACTTCAAGTTGGGGAAATGGAACACTTTCGCTCACTAATAGACAATCACCCCAACGTAAGCAAGAACCACTATTATACAATTGCTGGTACTAATACAGGACCATTTCTATCTGCACTCTGGATGGGGGGTCTATATCTTTCCGATCCAAA
Source organism: Lysinibacillus sp. UGB7 (assembly GCF_049058285.1). Taxonomy (NCBI): domain Bacteria; kingdom Bacillati; phylum Bacillota; class Bacilli; order Caryophanales; family Bacillaceae; genus Lysinibacillus; species Lysinibacillus sp. UGB7. Next base: position 8,832 of record NZ_JBMGUV010000057.1, on the reverse strand, counting down.
TGATGGATTAGTCAAAGAGACAAGCACTAAATTATCTTACGGAACACATTTATTTACCGATACCTCACTTGACCATGACCGTATTCGCATGGGATCTGCAGTATTTTCTAGATTGGAACAGTATTTACAGTCTGCTTCTACTGCTCATATCGTTGAAAACAATGAATACTTTTCTCAATCTGATACGTTTCAAGAGTTGGATGCTTCTCATTATTTTTATGGAGGAAAGTTACAATCGTCAAATGATGTTACACATTCTTTTTATGTGGATGCTACACTCGATAATGTTAAATTATGGACAGGATTAACTAGTGATAAGATAGAGTTGTTATCTCCTTCAGGGAAAAAATATACCAACCAGACAATCAAATCAATGGAGGAAGCCTCCTTCTTTAATGGCGTAGTACCCCATACATTTACTGACGTTATTTCTGAGAAGGGGGAATGGAAGATAAATATAAGCACGCAGGCAGGAGATAATGCGTATTTACTGGCAGTTCAACACGGGGGTCCATCTTTGATTAAGGTGAGTATTCCAACAGTAGCATTAGAAACGAATAATATCATCACAATGCAAGCTAATCAACAATTACAAAAACTTACTTTCGATGTACGAGTACTAGATCCAACAGGTAAAGATATTGCTTCTTCTCTACAAATCCAAAAGGTTAATCAACAAAACTTTATGGTAAATTTTCCAGAGAATAAAAAGTCTGGTGTATATAATATAACTTTAAATATTTCCGGTGAAACGTTACAAGGTGAGCCATATAATAGGACCATTGTTCGTTCTAAATATATAAAATAGACATTTGCAATAATTAGAAAAATATAATTTCAAAAATAGTTTATTAGTGTAGATGACACTAATAAACTATTTTTGTACTCTGAAGGGCAAATCCTATATATTTATCAGAACAATTTAAAGCCAATTCCTTACGTAATTCGGTAAAGGTATGCTTTTCTAAATTAATGGAGTAGTAGTATAAAGTTATCTGCCACATCCTCCAGCAAGCTACTTGGTGAAGAAGGATAAGAGCATTGTTTGACGCGGAGGAAAGTGTATTGCAAAGGAATAAGGCATGGGAAGAGCACTGTTTATAAAATTATTAAGGAAATATAGTTTGATTAATTACGTAATAAAAAGCGTTCCTTATTTCAAGAAACGCTTAAAGGCAGTCTATTAAAAAAGTGCACCATGTTAAATTGTTGTGCCCAAGCTAATACATTGCGTCCATTATAAAGCAATTCTACATCTTTTGGACCACCTGTACCGTAAGCGAGCTGTTGGTCTTCATATACTTCGAACATAAAGATGCCTCCTAGCATTAAAAGAGGCTATTTTTTTATAGAGTTCAGGATATTGCTTTTCTTTCGGAAAATGCTCAAGATTATGATAGCCCGTCATATTTTTCAATCAGTAATGGTTCTTCGATTAAATCAACAAGCTTTGTTTGGACATGAACATTTTGTGCTTTTGCTAATGCCTCTGTTTTATCTAGACCTGATTGTGCATAGTCCAACGGCTCTACTATCGCAGAATATGCGGAAGGAGAAGGTCGAAACGCAATATATAGCTTGCCTTGGGCCAATGCAAATGTTACAGCTTATGAAAACGGTCAGACTGTTCTCGTATAAATTCATTTGCTTCTGTTTCGTATACATAATTCTGTTGTTTAAAGCGTTGATCCCACGTATTCATTTTTTATCACAATGTATATGTTGCATATACATCTTATAAAAAGGGCCGCGCTGTGTAAGCAATTGTTCAAATGTGCCACTTTCTGCTAGTGTGCCATTATTCATCACGAAGATGCGGTCCATTTTTGCTAAATCTATTAGCTTATGTGTAATCAGGACAATTTTTTTATCTTTTCCTTTCGTGAGTAAAGTGTAAACGGACGAGGTTCATAACTGAAACCCTTTATAAAAAACTATGGAAGCATGCTTATTACGCCATGTCTATATTGGACGTCTTTTGAAAAATGATGGTTAATGTTTAATGGGAAATAAAAACGCCTGAAACCTTGTGGATACTTGGTTTTGAGCGTTTTTCACTTTATTCAGGGGGTATCTAGAATCGAAAAGGGGGATTATATGACAGAAGATGAACAAAGCCAAATCGAACAAGTTGTATTTTTTTTAGAAGATTCATTTTGGGTTCTTAATAAACTCCGATGGGAAGGTCATTATAATGCACTTAAAGATAATGAGCATTATAAACGCATATTAGAAGCAATAGAAGTATTAAAAAGGGAACACAATGCGCTCTATGAATTAATTAAAGAGGATTAAATTTATGCCTTCCACAGATGAATGTGGAGGGCTTTTATTATGCAAAAAGGGGAAGTGTTCAAATGGAAAAATGGATTGCTGCAGTAAGTGGAGCGATTGGCACAATAATTTCTTATTCAGTTGATGGGCTAGGAATGGCCGTGACTGTATTAATTGGTTTTATGGCAATTGACTACTTTACAGGAATTATGGGCGTCATTGTAAACCGTAACCTAAACAATCGTATTGGTTTTAACGGTATCATTCGAAAAATTTACTACTTAATGCTAGTTAGTTCAGTGTATTTACTAGCATTAGTGATACCAGGTATCGAGTACGCAGGTGATGGAGCTGCCATTGCATTCTGTGTACTCGAATTTATTTCTATCACAGAAAACGGCACGAAGATGGGCTTGCCTACACCAGAGTTCATTAAAAATATCTTATCAATAGTAAAAGATAAAACAGGGGAGGGAGAAACAAAATGAGTACAAGCGTAACAACAACATGCCGAGACTTAGCCGAGCTTTTGCCAGCTGCACAAACAGCCTGTAGATTGCTATTTCAGGAGTGCTACAAGGCAGGCATTAAGAACATCTTCATCACTGAAACATATCGTTCACAAGAACGGCAAAAGTATCTATACGCACAAGGACGCACTCGACCAGGGCAAATTGTTACCTGGACTTTAAATAGTAATCATAAATCACGTCTAGCATGGGATATTGCTGTTGGCCCTCCACAATCTTTATATGATGTGACTACATTGAATCGAGTAGGAGCTATTGCTAAAAAGTTAGGCATTGAATGGGGAGGTACTTGGACTAATGCTATTGACCGTCCCCACTTTGAAGTAAAACCCTACAAATTAGAAGGACAAGTAATTGTACCAAGTAACAGCAAAATGAAAGTTCAATTAATTGTGGAAGACAAAAAGGAGGAAAGTGACAAATTGGAATCCAGGTTCACCAGCTATGAAAACTGAGACAGAAAACTTTATTGCACAGGCTGTAAAGGATGGAATTATTCAGGAATCGCATTTGAAGGATTTACAGAATGGTGTGATGACTACGGAGCGTTTAATGGGTCTGTATATTACGATTCAGCAACGTAGAAGTAAGTAAAAAAATTTGACCAGCAAAGCTAATTTAGCCGAGCTGGTCATTTTTTGTTGATATTAATATGTAGAAAATTGGAATTTTTGCGAATGGATTATTTCAATATAAAATCATACTCCTATAAAGATTTCAAGTGTTTCAGTGAGAAGTTCAAAGAAAACGTTGCTTATGTCCTATGAAAGAATAATATGAGCGCCAATTATTGGCGTAGATTTTGCATTGAATTTCTACACTGGAAAATGTTAGAATTTAATTAACTCGAGCATAGCTTTATTTTTCTATCGATAGAAAGGAGTGTTTAATTTGGTGAAATTAATCATTAAAATTCTTATTACGTTATTTGGTGCAATTCTAATTTTTACGGACTTAAAAGAAAATAACACATGGTTATTTAGCTTTTTTATTACACTTGCGTTGTATATGATTTTCGAAGGCTTTTTTACTAAAAAGAAAAATCTTTAATAATTCTGAGGAGTGTATATTTTGAACTTAATAAAAAAAGGCGTTGGATATACAGTAATTACTTCTATGTTGTTAACAAGTGCGGTTTTACCTTTCGATAATGCGTCAGCTAGTGAACTTGATAAACCACAAAGTTCTGTTACTATTTAACAACAGTCTAATCCTGATATTCTTTCTGAGGACGAAATCAAATTATTAGATCCTTATGTTAATTTTGACTCTGTTGAAAAATCATTCTCTATCATTTCGGAAGCTAGTACACAGCTAGATCCTGAATTATATAGTAAGCTTGAAAATCAAATTAACTTAGCAAATATTCAAATCCAAGAATTAGATTTGAATAACCAAGTAGATTTGAATAAACAAGCTCAGGCTCAAATTCCGCAAATACAAGCAGCAGCAGCTTTTGTAAATGGGAAAACTGACGTAGATTTCCATTGGTGGGGTGCTACGGTATATTTATCTAGAAATACACTGATAGGAATAGGCGGCGGAATTGCAATTGCAGGTCTTTGGATTCCTGAACTAGTTGTCTCTAAAGCAGCAAAGTCTGGCCAACAGTCGCATCAATTTCATGAGGAGAGAAAATTGGCATTACATAACCTTTGTCGTTCTTAATTAATAAGGCGTCTTCCATGTTTCAAAATAATCCTTCTAATTTCTTAACTCCAACTAATTCACCTTTGAAATAATAATTCATGCCTTTAAATTTTGTTTCGGTTTTATCGTAAAGCATAACTGCGGGTTTGGCTGGATATAATTCAGCATTTGATTCACCTTCAATTATATATGCGGGTTTACCTGGTTCTTTATCAAGTTTTGTTTCTTCTTTTTGTTTAACGTTAGCCTCAGCTTTTTCTTTAGCCTCTTTAGCTTTACGTTCATCCTCTATCTTAGCTTTTTTCTCTTCTTCTTTAGCCTTTTTTTCGTCTTCCAAAGCTTTCTCTTTATCGTCAACCGAAACCGTTACCTTGTCATCTTTAGCAGAATCAGCTGGCTTTTCAATCGTATTAGATATAAGTGATAAAACAATGATTACTGCAAAGGATATTCCTGCGAATTTTAAAAGCTTCTTTCCTTCTTGTTTATTCTTCTGTTCAAATTTCACTGTGGATACTACAAACAGAACAAGCATTACTATGAAAATTAATCCTACTACACCTGCAATAAAATCTACCAAAATAAATAACCTCCCTCTAAACTTCCATTTTAGGAAACTAAGAGATGAAAGTACACACAAAAAAACAGACAACCGTAATTAGTTATCTGTTTCATCAATTGTCTTTGACGCTTTTGCTTTATTAATTACTTCCTGGAAGGCTGCTTTAATTTCCTCAATTGTATAACCTTTCTCAAGCAATTCGTTTGTTGTTTGTTCTAACGTATTCAAAAAATCTATCCCTCATCTTCTACTTCTACAATTTTAAATAATTCGTTCATATCCTTAACATCTAATGCCACCATAATCTTTTCCAATGCCTCTTTCGGATACATCTTCACTTTATTATTTGCTATCTCACTAATTAAACGTGTAGTAAGCCCCGTTTTATCTGCTAAATCCTTTTGATTCATGTCTCGTTCTGCAAGTAATATTTTCAACCTCGATTTTAAGTACAACAATTTCACCTGCCTTCATTCCGAATGTGTTAATTAAATTATAGATTAATAAATAAAATTACGCAATTAGTAATTGAAATTACGAATAAAGTAATTTGCTATTTGGGTAACAAAGTTATTAATAAAGTAATTTATTTGTTTTATTAGTAAATAAAATGACGAAAGGCGGAATTATGGTGAACAGTTATTTTAAGTTTGAGCAAGAACGATCTAAATATTTCTTTGAGCAATCTCTTGTATTGTCAGCCGTGGAAGGTCACCTGAAAGGCGCTATTAAATACAGCGAATCTAGTGAAGTTGTTGAGTTTGCAACTTCGCTTCTGGAAATCATAAACGAAGGTTTGGCAGTTGTAGAAGACAAATTTAAGTAATTGGCATACGGACTAATAAAGTGAGGTGAAGACGATGGCATTTGAATACTTAGCAGCATACACAACATTTGAATCAATAGCAGATATGGATAAGAGTGTGGAGGACCACATGGCGGTTCACTACTATGACTTAACCGAGAGTGAACGTGCCATCGATTTCAAGCTTGCTAGTCATTCATTGGAAAATCCAGGAGCTTGTCATTTGAAGGCAGCCACAATTGCTGAGGCATTGGAGATTAGTACAAAGACAGTTTATAGAAGCATTAAGAAATTAGCTGATTTAGGCATCATTGAAAAAGTGCCTGGCACGAAATTAAACGGCATTAAAGGAGCTAGTATTTATCGCATTTTGCCTTATGTCCCATCGAGCGTGTCCCAACGAGATACAGCCGATGAAGCTAGTAATGACGTGGTTTTGGAGCAATTTACAGAAAACCAATCATCTAAATCTTTTAATCTTTTATCTTTTAAAACAAGCACTTTACAGCACGTATATATAGATGCTCACGCTGAAAAAGAAGCTTGTAAGGAATACATGAATGAGTACCAAGTGATGCTGTTTGATTTCATGAACAGCTTGCCTTTAGCGGATAACTTGAAAGACCAATTATTTAAATGCGTAATGGCTTCACAAGTAAATTCTGTGGATGAATTTATAAAAGCTAAGAACGTTCTATTCAAAATTGCTATGGATATTAAAGAAGGTGTACTGACAGTTGCTAGTACATTAAGAGGCGTATTTGTAGCTGCGTATAGCAAGGCTGTTGAGCGTTCAAGCATGAAGTCTAGTAAATCATCATATATAGAAGAAACAACTAATAGAGAGCGTCCAGTACCGTTTTATAACTGGCTGAATGAGCGCAATAGTCGTCCACAATCAATAGTTCAATGTGCACCATCGTTAGAAAATTGGTTGGAATGGTAAAGGGGTAGAAACCGCTATGAATTAGTGGAGTCTGATGAAAAACGGTATAGTCAACAGGTGTATTCATAGCGATTGTATTACATATTTAAGTATTTACATGACGAGATTAATTTAGACACTACAAAGGGGGAAATAGTAAATGACACACCTTGAATATTTGGAGCAACAGGGGCAAATGACAATATTTGATTTACAGGATCAATATGAAGAACTGCAGTTTAAAAAGCTTTCCACAAATGTTAATAAGCCTGTTGATAAAAAGAAGAAGCCTCATAATGGTCCACGAATAGTTGGGTATATTGTGCGGAGATAATTAAAGAAGCCACTTGTGGAAAAATAAATGGAAATAAACATCCAAATGAATCTGATTTGAGGTATTATTAAACTAGCGGTGCAGGGTAGTTCAATAAGCTGAAAAGGATAATTGTTAATTTTAAACGGAATATTTATCGAAATTAGGAACCTCGATTCAATTCAAACTTATGAGAGTAAAGGGAGATTAGTGAAAGAAAATCACTTATTGGGGGAGAATTATTTGAAGATTGACCATTTAGTTGTAAATGTTGATAGTTTTGTACAAGAAGATGAAAATTTTATTAGGAAAGTTCACACTATTGGTCTTCCATATGAACCGAAATGGGGAAAGGGTACGAAAGGGTTTAAGGTATCGAACATATGGATAGGGAATGAATATTTTGAGTTGATTAAAATCAAATCAAAATATGGTGGGGGCTGGATAGAAAGTTGGACTGAGGACTATCATAGTGGGCATAGGGGACTTATTGGTTTTGCATTAGAAATAGATGATATTGAAGCAACATATCAGAAACTTATTAGTCAGAACATTCAAGTATCAACGCCAGAACCTTTAAAATTCAAATGGTTCTTTAAACTACTAAGTAAGACCATGCCTTGGAAAAATTCATATTTACCTAAATTTGAAGGAATGCCTTTTCAATTTTTCTTACAACAACTTAATGATGAAAAAAGTAAAGCATTTATGCAAAAATATATGGTACCGAATAGTAGGGAAAAGAACATTAATGGAATATTAGAAGTAAAGATTTATGGCACATTGGCTGAACAAGACAAAAATATAATAAAAACACTTTTTCAAGATTATAAAATGAATGATAGTACAATCACTGTTTCTCTAGGAAGACAAATCATTTCTTTTGTAGAATCTAAAAAACATTCAGTTGAAGTAATATTGGACTGTGAGAATGAAGAAAAATCTACTAAACAAATTGAGATAGGAAACAACTTAATAATTAAAAATAATTGATTTCATACAAATGTCTTCTTCAACTAACGGAGTGCTTTACTTGAATATCATTGAGTTGCATAGGTAGCTCTTCTTTCTTTATTGAACTAACGACGCAGGATAGTTAAGTAAGAATGATATGTGAATATACTGGTGAATAAAGTATTTTATATACACAATGAGAAAGGAGGCTTAAAAATGAAATCAATAGTTATAGGTAATGTTATATTTACTGGTTTTGTTGCATTATTTATTTCTTGGTTTTTTGCAGAAGGGGCATTAGGTGAATCTGATACTTTGACGCCAGAATTTTTTTTAGTCATACCAGTATGGGCTTTTGGGGCGCTGCTGATGTGGAGATTCGTTTCCAAAGACAAATTAGAAAATACTTCTTATTTTAAAATTATATTGAGCAATTCTCTGCTTTGGTTAACTATCCCTTTAGGTTTAATGTTTGCGTTTGAATTTATATAAGAATATTAGAAGAAAGATAAAGAATAAAGCTGTTATCTTATTGAATGAGGGGCTTTACTTGAAGAACATTGAGTTGCAAATGCAGCTCTTTTTTCTTTGTTGAACTAACAGTGCAGATTACTTTAATAAGGTAAAAGTAAGAGGATGACTGAGGCTAAGTAACGAATACTGGGTTAGTAGGAATTCAAATAGAATGAGGCGAAGTAAATGGGTAATACTAAAAAGTTAAATCCAATAGAGGCAGCTAAAAGATTTATTAATAAGAGCTTCCCAAACTGTCAGGGAGCTGTATTGGCTGGAAGTGTTGTTAGAGGTGAAGAAACAGAT
>NZ_JBMGUV010000056.1:0-18394 GCF_049058285.1 Lysinibacillus sp. UGB7 | reverse complement strand
CGGTCACGCCATATCTTTTGACTGAACGTTCGACCGTCCGCAGTCCATGGCTTGCTGATTACCTTAGTTAGTAAGTTTTCATCTAATGCCTGTAATGTAAAGCCAACCTCGAAAGCTTTCTGTACTTCGAATGCCGTTTGATAGTATTGTGTTTGATATGCTTCTTTCATCAATCGTTCAAAGCCCTCAATTTGCCCACCATAGAGCTTTTCTGCATGTTGTTGTAATTGTAACTGCAAACTCTCTAAACGGCTTATATGGACACGAGAGGAGGCATTTTCAAGTTGCTTCATCCACTTTTGATTGATAGCATTCTTCTTGCCATAATCGATGTATTCGTCAACAGTCCATCTAAACTCACGTAATTCATCACTTTTAAGTAACTGTTTAGCTTCATCAAGACTGATTTCATTGTTTTTAGCAAAGCGTTGATACCACCGAGCTATATCTTTCTCGAATTCCTGCATGGTTTGAATATAGGCTTTCTCAAGGTCCTTGTTGTATGATGCCGATTTATTATGCTGCGCTTGCTCCAACATCTCAAAACGTTTTTGCCAGTAACTACGTGTTGGCTGGGTCATCTACAACACCTTGCTTCCGGGTGAACGTTTCATCGTAGCCGTCGAACTCATTCATACGTTCTTGTCGTTCTTTCTTAATGCGCTTTAGCTCAAGTGGAACGTCTGTAACATATGGATGTTGTTCTAAACGTGATTCAAGTGGTAAGTCCATAGATTTATTCAGGCTATCTATTACCTCTGATTCGTTTATCAAGATGTCACGATTGAAAATTACCTCTACTGGCACATCTTCAAAATTACCTAGCTTTTTATGTTCTAGATGTTTATTGATAAACCAAAGCAGTTCCTCAAAAGATGCCTGGAACTCTGTTTCAATGCCATTCACATCAAGATCAATATCTGAATACATAGATTGAATGTTCATTTGGTTAGGATTGTTACTCATACGATCATCTTTAGCGTCGTAACCACGACCATTTTCGATAATAGCCTTTTTAAATAATTTAAGGATGGATTCGTAATTATCTTTGTTCACCTCAATATGCAATGACTCGACCTTACCATCTTTACCTGTAGCAGTAGTACGTACTTTAATAACGCCGTATTCGGCAAGATTCTTACGGAATACCCCTAAATCTTGTCCATCGTAGTTATGAACAATCAATACTGTACTACGAGCATCCTCTTGCATGTTGTTATTGAAGTCTGAAAGGATTTCGTTAATCCCATCCTGTAAGCTTTTCACACGTTTAATCAGTGGTATTTCACGTCTGTTATAACGGAAAGCTATAAGTGGCACTCGTTCCCAATTAAGACCCGTTACCTTGTCCCTTGTCTTTGCCGTTAGATATGTGACGAACTCTGTTGCTTCAACGTCTGGTACAAGCTTTTCATTCTCCAAAATGTAACGTTCAATGCCCTCTGACGTGTATATTTCGACCTTTTCAACGACTTCTTTCTTATCGCCTTTCCATTCCTCAACACTATAAACACGTACAGCGTAATCTAGAATAGTCTTTTCTCTATCCTTCCAATAAGGCATAACTTCAAACGCTGGAAGTATCATAAAAGTAAATATTCCGTGTTCATTGTAGTAAGGATAGAGCCAAGATAAGCCATGATTTAATATATATTCCCCTAAGTAACGGAAAGTCTTATGGAAGCGTTTATTCAACACTAATTTAAGCGCTTTTTGATACGCTTTATCTTCTGTTTTAATGGTCAAAGGCTTTGCTAGTAAGTAGTTTACTTTTTGATCTACAAGCTTTGCATATTGGTTATCTAAGCGTTTGTTGTTTGGTAGGTTATGAACAACCTCCAATTCACCTTGATCATTAAGAACCTTACGTTCACGCGTTAAGATTTCTTGGTCACCTTCAAAATACTTATCACCAATAAACATCCATTCTCTAGCACGAGAGACTTTGAATTCAGCAATTTCCTTTTCTAGTTGCTTTTTATGAGTAATGCCCTTCTTGGCACCATCTTCAATAATGCCTTTCAATCTATCACTCTCAGTACTCACACCCTGGAACGGGAAAAAACCTGTCATGTTATTCACCTCACTTTATTTAAAAATCATAAGGGCTTCCACTACCCACAAATTCTGCAACCCCTGTTGTAGCATCTGGCGCATCATCATTTTTGTTCTTACCTTCACGTTGATACTCAGTCATGGCTTTGTAGTAATCAGGCCATTTATCTTTCCAGTTGATTGGGAAGTAAATGTGATTCATCACCCATGTTGAGTTGGATAGAATACGAGCTATTTTGTTATTTGATTGATGGAACGGCTCTACATACGTGTAGTTGCTGTTGTGCTTCTCCATCAATTCTTTCTCTACAGAACGAGCAAAACCACGCCCTCCACCGTTTGATTCGATGTAAGCATGGTTTACTTTGTTGTCGTATAGCATTTTAGCAGTTGCTGGCTCCGTATCTTCCATTGGTGCTTTTGTATAAAGCACGTCTAACACATAAGCCTCGTTGTCGAACGTAACACCATAAACGATACTACATAAGTAGTCATCGCCTGTATCTGCTGTATCCGTGTAGTTCTGTATTGATTTGAACGTAGGTAAATCACCATCATACGTTTTGAACGCTTTGTACAGTCGCCCTTTAAGGTCTAGTGGTTGCTGATAATAGTTAGCATTTAAAATAGCCTCATCCATGAAATCGGATAAGGCATCAAAGTTTTTTCTATTTAGCAACTCTGGGCAAAGCATGTTTCCTTCATCGTCCATTGCTGGCATCATCAATACATACCATTCAGCAGCACGTTTACCTTCTAGGATACGTCCACAGATATCTTTCTTACTCCATCGTGTCATGTTAACGATTTTAATGGAACGATCCGTTTGTTCTTGTCGTGAAAGGAATGTGTCGGTGAACCATTGCCATTGTTTATCTAATGCATTCTCGTTTTGAGCTTCAGCAGCGTTTTTAATAGGGTCATCAACGATTAAGATGTTACCGCCCTTACCTGTAATCGAACCACCTAGACCAGCACCTTTATAGTTAAAGTGTTGACCTTCTAGTGCCCACTGGCGGTAAGATGAATCTCCTCGCTTTACTTTCACCTTTGGAAAAATGTCACTATAAACGATTTCATGCGGATAAACTTTTTCCTCACTTATTCCATCACGAGTATAACGGCTGAAAACTGTTGCTAAATCCTCGTTATACGATGCTGTGATAATACGATTCTTTTGTCTATCACCTAGCACCCACTCACAAAAATGAATGAGCGTACGTGATTTACCATGCCGAGGTGGTATGTTCATAATCATGTTCTCGTATGGTACGCCTTTCTCATTGAGTAAACGACCTTCATATAAGGCTTGTAACGTCTCGCATATCGATTCAAGATGTGTACGACCATCAATGTAGAAGTCTGGCGCTCGTGTTTTGCAATACTCCCAGAACGATTTACGAGAAAGGTATTTTCGTTCTTCAATGAGCGCGTCTAATAGTTCAATTTCGGCTTGTTCTGCATTCATTGCCCTGACATTCCTTTCAATCGTTCTATCGCTTCACGGCGTTGCTCTGGTGTCATGTAGCCGTATTTATTGTCTTCAGTGCCAGCTACATCATTTGCTGTTAATTGCTTCACTTCTGCTTTCGTCTTATCAATGTTCAACTGCATCTGCTCAAGTTTAAGCCTGCGTTCGTCGTCCTGGTCTGCCATCTCAACAAACTGACGAATAGAAGAGCGCAACTCCCCGATTGCTCTTGATTGAGCAGTGAGTAGTTGCGCCTGTCGTTCCCATGCGAATTGGAAGTTGTATTCAACTTCATCCAATGTACGCTCGTATTTTGATGAAGTTTTACCGTCTTCATCGGTTGTCTCAACTTCGGAATAGCCGTACTTCTCTTTTTTGATTTCCTTAATCATTTCGTCCTTCGATTCAACATGCATAATTCGTTGAGCTCGAATGATGGCGGCATACTGTATCTGTATTTGATCCCAGATTAAATCAGTCGGAGAACGCTCGTTCATCGCTTCCATGATTTCTAGCGTTTCATCAGGTAGGAACTTTGAAAAGAAACCGTGCTTCTCTGCGATTGAGTTGCGTTTCGGAAACTTAGGTGTCGGATTAGGATTACCTCTATTCCCTTTAGCATTATCATTGCCTTTCGGAGCACCTGCCCTATTCGGAGTACTCCGTTCACTCGATTGGAGTACTCCACTTAATTTCTCAATCCAATTGTCCTTGGATTTAGACTTCCATGATCCTATAGTTTTTTCGGGAACACCCAAAATTTCAGCAATGGCACGGTTAGTTATCTCCCCGTTGTGTTGTTTAAACAACTTAAATGCCTTGTCACGGTTTGGGTCTCGTGCTCGCGCCACAGTATCACCACCTTGTTGTTAAATCGAGAAGGGAATTGACTTTAATCAACTCAAAAATAATCAATATTTATTTTTATTATTTTAAGATTATGTTGAGTTGCAATTTTCCCTATTAATGATTTTTTGAGTAAAGCATCAGACTCTATTTGCAATTTCTGCTCTTTACCACCAGTTGTAATTGTGATTCTTCTAGTTCCCAGTAATGTTAAGATTTCGTTTACAAATTGTTCGAACTTACCTAACTCATTATCATCCTCTACAATAATATAATACTTATATTTATTAGTTGTATTGGAATTAATGTTCCTTGTAGAAATATTATTTTTTAATTCTTTATACATTTCATCTTTTTCATTTATAGTCTCTTGAAGAATATTCAACTTTTCTTTTAACTGTAATAATTCAGGATTATCCTCAATACTACTTCCAAAAGTAGTTAGTGAGGTAGAGACCTCTTGAATTTTATCTCCGTAATCTCCTAAATTTAATATTTTTTTATTAATATCATCGTTATTGTTAATGATCAATATCTTCATTTCTTCACTTACTTCTCGCAAATTACTAACACTTTCTTTTAGCTCATTAATATTATTTTTTTGATTAGCTATATCCAATAAAGTAATCATTATCGCTAGAACAGCTAAAATTATTGAAGTAACTGTACCTGCAAAATTTAACAAACTACCTGCATAATTGGATTTCATAAAGATATATGATATTAACCATACAACAATTATGAAAGCTATAAAAATAAAATAAGCAAAATGTAGTTTAAGTTTGTTGTATTTATTTTCCACTATATTCACCTCGATTTAATAATATAATGCAGGGTTAAATAATGGAACAATTTTCTACATTTTCGCTCTCAAAACCACACCAAACTCGGCCCTCTTAACTCATAGCGTTTTGGCTGTTTGATGCAGTTTTCAAAGTAAAAAGAAAGCCCGAAGGCTTAATTACGTGCGATTGAAGCATTAGCCCACATAACAGCAGTTTCAAGATTTGTAATCGCTACAGATTTTTCACGGCTGTTCGGACAAACTTCTTCAATCAGATATGCAAGCTCTTTCGCCTTTTCACGAATAGCCTCATACTTTTCTGGCTGTCCTTCTTTTGGAGCGTGGTACATAAAATTGTTTTCAATTTGCGGATTGATATAATCTCCTAGTTTCGGCATTACTCAACTACCTCCCAATCCTCTGATAACATGTCTGTCTGTGAAGCTAACCAAGGTACACGGCTTTTAGGAGCATTTGCGTTGTCCGTTTGAAGTCCTGTTGTATCAATGTAGATATATGGATGCGTCATTTTAGAATGTGTATCAGGCACTTGCAACTCAATGAAAATACCTTTGCCGTTCCATCCTTTACGCGCTACTTGTTGTCCGTTTTTTAAAGCTTCAATCGCTTGACCAAAATTCATTTTAATTACCTCCATTGATTGCATAATAAAAACCCTCATCCCCGCTCAGGATGAAGGCTCGTCTATTGTGGTAAACCTATTTAGTTGTCGATAGCTCATTTGTAGGAGCACGTAGAGCTTGACGTGCTTATTGTAAGCGAATGTGTTTTACAGTGCATTTCCGTGCACGTTGTTACTGTAGTAAGTTTGACTGAAAAATATTTGGAAAGTGGACGAAGTTCACATATTAATCAGCTCCTTTATTTACATCCATATGAAACTTTGAATTGACGCATATGCTGAAAATAAAAATACACCTATTAGAAACAAACCATATGCTTTTCTCTTACTTTGAAACTCTCTAATACCTATGGTTAACATGGATAAACCTAAGAAGAATATCATTAAGAAATTCAGCTGGTAATCACGTGTAATAAGTCCATACGCTGAAAGAGATACTGCTATGACCCCAAATAAAATTGGTAAAATTTTCAGCATAACTTTCCACTCCTATTTAAATTTCATCTCTATTTATCATACTCTAAATAAGAGGGCATGGAAATGACTGCTATTTTTAACCCTTTATATTATTTAAGATACCTAATCTTTTTAAATAAATAGGCCGGCCATGTATGTCATGCCTCGAACAAGTTTATGGGGCGCTGGTCGGTCGTCGGTCTGTCTTTCCCTAATAATTAGGATTTTATAAATACCAAGAGAAGAAAGATTTACCTGTCCGCCCTCCCCTTTAGTTTACAAGATGAATTTTTAAATACCTAATGTGTAACGTATATAACGTTTGTAACATCTATCACATTTGTAACATGTTATTCGTATATTTTTAAACTATTTGGATAAATATCAATCTCAACAGGTTTATCATAAGTCCAGTAAGCTGTAGCATAATCACTTTCGAAAGCTTCATCTAACAAAGCTTGTATTTTATTTTCAAGATCATGTTTAGCTACCATATCCCACGCACGATCGTCCCAGTCCTCGTACATTTCCTGATACTCGTTATCGATATAGCTATCTAACATGCTATTAGCGCATGGTGACCACTTTTGACGAATGACTGTACTCCAATTAGGAGTTTTATGGTGTGGCTCGTCTAGTTCTAAAATTTCACGTTTTAATTCTGCAACTGTATAAACTGTGTTAGATTCTTCAACTGATACCTCTACATCATCTGCTAATTCCGATAATTTTAATGTTTCTGTTGTCATTTCCCTTTACCTCCAGTGATTTATAATTTTTCAAAGGGGCACAAGGCCCCCTCATCACGCCATCATCTGTTTTACAATGTTATCCTTAATACGCTTAATGCTCGTTGCTGATAAAGCCATGTGTTGACCTATCCAACGTTGAGATTTGCCGTCTAACATCCAATTAAGCACTTGCATTTCTCTGTCTCCGGCCACTCGATCGACCCGATTTTGAACCTCTAATAGCTTCTTCTCGTACTCTGTAACACGCTTGATGTTCTTTGAGCGTCTAATAGCCTCCTGCATAATCGGATCACCTACACCGCCTACTGCCTTTGGTAATGTAGCTTCGA
This sequence comes from Lysinibacillus sp. UGB7, assembly GCF_049058285.1. Taxonomy (NCBI): domain Bacteria; kingdom Bacillati; phylum Bacillota; class Bacilli; order Caryophanales; family Bacillaceae; genus Lysinibacillus; species Lysinibacillus sp. UGB7. Next base: position 11,058 of record NZ_JBMGUV010000056.1, on the reverse strand, counting down.
TGCCGTACTGTGCCGTTTTTGCCCCGACAACCATTTCTGCTCGCATTTCTTTGATGGCATTAACCATCCAGTGATAGTCCGTAATCATTGCGTCTAGTTTGTCCTGTGTAAATGTTAATACTTGTCCTTGTTTGCCCATTAGGTTTGCCCTCCTAAGTTGTGATATACTACTTTTACTAGATTGTCTTAAAAGGGCATGAACCAATTCTGGGCTGTAGCGTGTGACGACGCTGCGGCTTTTTTTATATTCAATAACTACGTAGTTAACTCATATTGTGCAGTTGCGCGAAATCGTACCCTCTGCACAACAAGTGTCGCAAGGCTCAAAATTAATACCATCTGAAAAATACCCTTCACCATCGCACTCCTTGCATGTGACTGATAAAACATTTTCTAAATGCTCTACTTTGTTTTCCTCAACGAAATCCATAAGTTTGTTAAATTCCATCAAAATTCTCCTTTCATTATCCATAAGAGGTGTTTATTTATCCAAAACATACTTTGTATTAGCCACTTGACGCTTAAAGTAATTAGTAAGTTTACTGAACATTTTTTATCAATTATCTTTAAATTTTGTTACTAGTTCAGATTTCTTCATGTACTTACGTTCTTTTGTCTCTACGTTAACTAACCAATACACAAGCTCTGTCATACTAAGACCATTCGGGTTATCATCAATGATTTCAGAAGTAGCTGTAATAACTTTGTAGTCAGTTCCGTCTATTTCGTAAATTTCTCCTGGTTGAATGATTGGTCGTCCGTTATGAAATTTCGGTTTTTTCATCGTTTTTCCCCTTCCTGCACAAAATCTTCCGAATAACCTTTACATCAATTATCAGAATAGTTATACTATTAGTACAACCTTCTGTAGTGCCTCGAGTATTGTTTCGTACTCGAGGTTTTTTATTGCTTACTTCCCCCACCTACGCAATTTACTAATCTGTTCAAGCTCTTTCCCAATGCTCCGTAGTTCTCTATAAACCTTGCATCCTCTGCATTTTTTAGTAGGATCATAAGCTTTACGTTTCGGACATCCTTTGCAACTGAGATAGAAAATGTGGTCCTGTTGATTTATCAATTTTGCTCTACGCTGTTTAACTTCCTTTCGTACTGTGTTCATTACCATCAACCCACTTTTGCTACTTTACGTGCTTTTCTAGCCTTTTTAAGCTCATCATGAGTTATCCAACCACCATCAATCTTTGAATACGTTAGAAGCTTTAATTCGTGCGGATAACGATATTCAAATAACTTCTTTCGTAATGCGAATTGCTGTGTAACCATTCCCTTAATGTCAACCACTTCTGTATGACCGTCTGCATAATGAACTGTAAAGTCAGCACTATAACCGATTTCTCGAAATTTCTTGCCGTTCTTCTCAAACTTCGGCAATAGTACGAATTTTGGTTGTAATTCAATGGAGGCCACAACTCCTTGTGCTTGTAGGTGTTTCAAGTAATCGTAATATTTCGCTTCCATTGCTGAATCGAATGTAATTCTGTCACGTACAACTTTTTTGTTGCCGTATTTAGCTTTACTCATGTTTGCCCTCCTGTTAGCACTCTTATATGTCTGCTGATAAAACTTGATCGTGTTGTTCTACCAGCAGCGTGTATTATTTACCGCCAATATTCCGGTTATCTTTTACATAACGTTCACCATTAAATTCAATGACTGTAGGTTTATCTCCACGTAACTTAAGTGTTTTGACCTTAGTAAACAGCTCGCTACCTTTATTCATATTGCTGCCCCCTTAGTTAACTTGTTTTGTATTTTCTGTCCCTTTCCCGAATCGTAATAGCACTTGATATGGCCTTGGATCATATTCAAAGAATTTAATCTCGCTGATTGGATACCAACGGCTATTTGCTTCAACCTTTATTTGCTTCTCTAATGCTTTCTTTGTTTTAGCCCCAATGATTTTCTTTGTTGGTCGTTTTGTAATCACATTAACCACTCCTTTTAGTTAGAAGGGAAGATCATCTTCTGATACTTCTGGCGCCTTCGAATTTGCAAACGGATCTTCATCATTCTTTGTATAATTTGGCTGGTTATTTTGACCGCTATATTGCCCTTGTGAACCGCCTTGATACGTTCCACCTGTATTTGTACTAGATTGATAGTTTGACGCTCCCTGAGAGCTTCCTGCGTTGTTTTTCGGCTCTAAGAATTGGATACTGTCGGCTACCACGTCAGTTGTGTAAATTCTTTTGCCATCCTGCCCCTCATAGCTACCTGTTTGGATTCGCCCTTCCAAACCAATTAAATTACCTTTCTTCATAAAGTTTGCTAGATTCTCAGCTTGCTTTCGCCATGTCACACAGCTAATGAAGTCTGCCTGCTTTTCTTCGCCCTCTTTGCTGAATGTACGATTAACTGCCACTGTAAACCTTGCCATTGCAATACCTGACGGAGTGTACGAAAGCTGTGGATCTTTAGTTAATCTTCCAACTAGCACTGTACGATTTATCATTAAGCCAATTTTCCTTTCTTTTTCAAATGCGTATAATGACCAACACACTTCAAGCTGCAACATTTAGCTTTGCTGACATGCGAAGGTTTCCTGTAAAATTCTTTTAAGCAAATAACACATTTTAAATATTTACCTTGCCTACGTTCTTTAGCGTGCATTCTTGCATGTTCAGCAATATCTACTACTTGTAAATTTTCTGGTCTATTATCAGTTTTGATTTTGTTTACGTGATGAACCTGTTCATTAGGTGATAGGCGTCTATTAATAGCTGCCTCTGCAACTAAAATGTGTTCAAAGACATATCCATTCCCTCGTGCTCTGTGGTGATCTGGCACCAAAACCTCGATGTATCCATTAGATGTAATTCGAACTCCACCTTTCCATTGTGGATGGTTCTCACGTTTATATTTCTTTCGCGATTCAGCCATTTTTCTTTTGCTTTCTTCACTATGTTTCTTGCCATACATAGGGTTATTTTCACCTTTGTTATTTACTGGCATTATCTTCACCTCCAACTAAAACGACTCGGTTAATCATGCTGTTCCCTCCAGCAATTCAAGATTCTCGTAAATGTTGCCGATGACTTCGAAAGCCTTAAACCTCATAGCTAGTCGGTGAACGCCAATGCCCCATTCTCCGTAATCTGTATATTCAACCTCGTAACGTTCGGTAATATCTCTAGCAGACTTGAATTGAACAATATCCCCCTCAAAAATCTCCTTACCGTGCTTGTCCTTTAAGCCTGTGTATTGCATGTAAGTAATTTTGTTATGCAATGGGTTTAATGGCTTGATACCACTTGTGGCAAAAATATCGTTTATTAACCCACCCATAAATTCGATATGGTGATTCATAAATGGATAAGGACCACTTTTAACACTTTCATTTTCAACCCAAGCCCGAAACTTAATCTCTCTACTCATGCAATCAACCCTCTTTCCTGAACTGGATAATAAACTTTTGGCTCGTCATATTGACTGTAAAAATCACCATTCGTTTGATGACGTTCAAGCATGATTTGAATATCTTGTTCATCGTTGCAAATCGTTCGGTGTTTCGCTTCATCATCCTTGTGCCAAATGATTACTGCATAAGGTGTAACGCCATATCCTAATCTTTCAACAAAAGCTTGATTCATTTTTCTTCACCATCCCCAAAACATTCATTTTCGCTAATCCCTAGTGCCTGACGAGCAATTTCGTAAGTAGTCGTTTCCCAACCTTCCATGATTGGTGCTTCAACTTCCATGACTTGTTCTAGTGCTTTACGTAACTGGTCGTTTTCATTGTGCTTTTCTTGTAACTGAGGAAACCCAACTTTCTCCATCAATACAGCGAAATCGATTTTTAGCGTTCTTGAAAGTGTGTCTAGAGTCTCCAATGATGGAAGTCGTTCTTTGTCAGTTCTAGGATCAATACCTTTTTCTAATGTGCTTAAATATGTGTGACTTAGACCTGTGATTCGTTCCATTTCACGAAGTGATCTCTCTCCACGTAGTTCTGTTAGATAGTTTCCGAAAGAATTAGTCATCACTCATTCACCCCCACCAATTTTTCAAAAGCCTCACGATCGCCAGTTGCCAAAGCGACATCTATAGCAACATCTTTATAATTTTGTTTATTGAAGGACTCAAGCTCAGTCATGAGGTTGTTCAGTTCAAACTCCCGATACGCTTCACCAACTTTTGCTAAGAAACCAACAAAATCTGAGAATGGATTAGGATTGGTCATTGGTAACAGCCTCCTTCACTTGCACCGAATCCCAATCAAACGACATCAGGATATTGAGTAATTGCGCTACTTTAGGTGCTCGCCAAGCTGTCATAGCGTATGTGTGAGCTTTGCTTGTATAGTGATAATGATTTAATTCAAGGTGACGCTTTGCCTCCTCTTTCGTGAGGAACATAGTATCCTGAACGATGAATTCTTCTTGCTTGCAGTAAACTTTACTGAAGAAACCATCATCATTCAGGTGGTTCTCGATATGAGCCCATAAAGTTTCGAAATGCTTTGATTCATCATTAAGCAATGACTGTAGATAATCATCTACTTCATCCTCGTAGTACTCTTCGATAAAGTCTTTCAACTCATCAAAATTACGAAACTCTGTATGATCTCCATCGTTATGAAAGTATGAATCAAAGCCATCGTCATAATCCTCATTTGCTGGTACTTCTCGATAGTCCATAATCACCCAGAAACGAGGTGATGCTTGACTGTCGTAATCATGCTCATCTTCATATTTCATTTGAGCCTGTAAGTCCTTCAAAAACTGAATATCTGTGTTCATCCCTTCACCCTCCAATCAAGGGGCTGCGCGCCCCTCTACTTATTTTCAAAAACCTTGCGCAAACGGTAATTCACTTTCATATCCTTTTTGATTGTTACTGTGAAGTCTTCGGCCATTTCGAATATTCGGCTTGTTAACGCCTCGTCGATGAATAGCATGTCATCCAACGTCAGCTCGCTTGAGATAAGCAAAGGCCTGTTGTTTAGGTAGCGATAATTCACTACCTCGAATATGATTTCTGTTTGCCATGGCTTAACATCCACTTTGCCTCCGATTGGTTTAAATAAATCGTCTATGAACAGGACATTAACCTCTTTCATGCGATCCATAATTTCGTTTTTACGATTGAAATTGTTAGCAGCAATATTGTTCATACCATCCTTGTAAGGGAAGTAGAGAACAGGAACTTGCTTTGTATGCATCAGGTAATTAGAGATTGCTGTGAGCAAATGCGTTTTACCACAACCAGGTTGTCCAATAAGCATGATGCTGTTTTGTCTGTACCCCTTAATCTCGTCAAATGCCCTATAGTACTGATTCGCCTTACTCTTCATTTCAGCGACGATTGGATGTACACCATCAGTCGCAAAGTTTTTAAAGCTCATTTTCTGAAATTCTTCTGTAATGGCGCTGGACTTAATGAGTCTATTAATCTTGAACATTTTGCTACATTCACACTCGACGTAATAGTCTTGTTCTACTTCCACGCCTCGGATAAAGTAACCATTCTTTTTTCGGACTAAGTAACTGCCTGTATCCTTACACCTTGGACAGTTGTAATCAGGTTCCTCAGTCGCTACAGTAATTTCCGAAAATGCTTGGCTTCTCGCTTGAAGTTCCTCCATAACTGCTGCCATTCGGTCGTCCATTTTTTGCATCAATCTTCACCTGCCAATCTGTGTACGTATTTACGCCATCTTCTTTCCGCCAGTTATCAAGTATTCCTAAGACATAAGCGAATGTTCGACCTTTACCTTTAGCTTCTTTGATGGCTTCTACTATGAGCTCTGTTTCGTAGAATTCGAGAGCTTCATTTAGCTTCATGAGATCAGCGTGTTTTGGCTCACGAATGTTTTGGCTAAAGAACTCTTTAATTTTCAAAAATTGATTATCAGTGACTGGACTAGACGACTGACCGACATTCTTTTCTAAGTCTTTGTCTGTCTCTTTGTCTTTATCTATATCTAAGTCTTTATCTAAGTCTAAGTCTGTCTCTGTATCGTCACTTAACGTCATGCGTGACGTCACGCTAACATCATTTTTTGTGTTTTCAGGTTCTTTAGGTGCTTCCAAAGCCTGTTGTTTCTTGCGTTCGCGGTACTTTCTGTTGCGTTCAGCATTAAGTTGTTTCACCCTATCCATGCCCTCGATATTTTGGTGAACGTCCCAATTTTTAATACGGATTGAGTCGCCTTCATCCATTTCAATCATGCCGTAGCGTCTAAATGTTTCGATTGCTAACCGTACTGTATTCAATGGTCTATTGAAGATGGTTGCCATTTCCTCAATATTCATTGCAATATTCTCTGTCAGCATGATGTAACCATTACAATTTGCTTTGCCTGCTGCGGCTAATAATTTCACCCAAATAACGATGATTGCATCTTTATCCGGCAACGCTTCAATCAGTTTAATTTTGTCGTTGTCGAACATATCTGTTTTGAGCTTAATCCAAGTGATTTCAGCCATTTGCCCTCGCCCCTCCTAGCCTTTGTACGGTTGAATAATAACCTTGTCAAAATGCTCTAAATCACACTCCCAATCGTTGTATGGAGCAAGTAATTTGACTACTGAATCTGTTCGTAAAATCAAGTCAACTTCATGTGTCTTTTTATTTTCGTGTACCTCAACACATTTTTTCATGCCATGGATTAAGTCATCACATTTATCTTCAATCCGTTTCAACCTTTCGTATTCTTCAACTGGCATCGTTACTGTAATTTGTTTATCCATGCCTCAACCCTCCACATTCGCAATATTCAATTTTTTAACCACAGACTTATTCACAAAATCCACAAAATCCACAAACACTAATACTCTTTTGCTGTCTTTAAATGCTCATGAATACCGAACAGCTTAGTGTTTTCAGTCTCATTTAACACAACTATTCTCTTAGTAGCAGCTTGAACTTTTTCTACTGGAACAGGCATAACGCCTTTGTTTGAGTAATAGATTTTTCTTTTTTGGATACATTCCTCGCTGTAAATACCAGCCTTTTCAATGTCGTCCGTATACCCACTGTCATTTGGTCCCCACCACGTAACAGTATTTTTGCCGTCTGAATATTTGATTGATAATAAGTGATATTGTTGACTCATGTTTCATCCTCCTATGGTATAAAAATCATCTTGCCTGTTGCCCTTGCTACTACTTAGCCAACTGATAATACAAGCCATCTCTCGGGTCCCATACCACGCCTGATAACTTCAATTGGTTATAAGAGCGTTTGAATATATAGTCGATGTTCTCGCCAAATTTCAAGGTGCCATCAGCTTCAAGATGCTTGTTAGGTATCCAAACGTTCTGATTTGTACCATTCAACGTGAATCGCTTGGCTTTCGTATGTTTATAAGCCCTTTGAATTACTTGAAGTGGTATTCCTTTGTAATATTGAACCCTAAAATTTAATTTCTGATCTTGTCTATATAGATTCACTGTTGCCCTCCTATAAAAGCCCTTGCTCCCTCTCACAAACGGCGAAACTACCACTAACCTTCAACACTATATAGTTTGGGTATCGTTGCATGTATTGCAGCACCAGACGCTTAATTTCGTCGTTGTTACCTCCTGCCTGTTGAAATATCCAAGCAGGTAATAAAACTTTTGATGGTACGTTATTCATCGATTTGCACCACCTAATCTAATAGATATTCAATCTCGAATGTACCTTCTAACTTCTTTGTAGCCCGACAGTATTCGCACTTATCACAACGATGTGGTTTTTTACGTCCTAACTTTGCTTCTATGATGCTTGGTAACATCGTTTGGACATATTCCTTCTCAAAGTCGAAACGCCCTGAATCAAAGTGCAAACAGGCTTTATCGGGTGGTGATTCCTTTGTAACTGCCACAATGTATGGATCATAATAACGCCCTGTATTTTGAAAGATAATTTCTCGATACACCCACATTTGAAGTACGTAATCAAAGGCTTGTACAAATGAAACCCAAGTACTATATTTCTCGCTCCAGTAACGTTTTCGAAGTTCCTGAGTGCTCTTTAAATCACTGAAAAATCCACGCTCATGATTGATGTTGTCGATTTTGATTTTCCACTCTACACCGAATAATTCACCTGTGTAGATGACCTCTTTTTCACCTTGTAAAGCGAACATACAAAACTCGTCATTCTTAATCGTCTCGATCATGTCGTCAGCTTTTTCGTAATCCTTATACTTGTTTCCCCGACCGCCATAAATGCTGTTGTGATTTAGCTCCATAAATTCAGCAAACGCCTCGTTACTTTCAAAGGCAGCGTGTAAATATGAACCAACCATTAATGCTGTAGAGGGAGGACGTGTGAACTCGCCCCTTATCTCCGCAAACGTTTTAGCTTCACATTCCATAGCACTTTTAAACTGTGATACTGACATGAAATGCTGATTAGCCTCATTCGAGTGGTAATTTTGGCTGTTCAATTGGAATGTCGTCTGTAGCATCTGGTTTCACCTCTGTTTTTTGCTCGTCTTTAAACGCTTCACCTAAGCCACTAGATTGCTTTTTCGCATCATCTTTCGGGAACCAATCCTCAACTTTTGACATGCCATCTTTTAAGCTATTGGCGATGTTGAGCAGCTCTACATAGTCGTACTCGCTGAAAGAATCGGCGTTGTAACCAAACTTTGTTTCAATCATTTCTTGTGTAACGCGATGTTGCTCTTTAAAACCGTTTAACATGTATGCTATGCGGTCTTTTAATGGGTCTTTGCTATTCCCAGCAAGAGTTTCTGTGCACTGCACAACTGCTTTATCAACAATGTCGCCAGGTATAACACCAAGAATGCATGAACGTAAGCGACGTGCACCATCATTTGCTACTTTTTCGTAAATATCACGTGGATCAGTTAATTGCTTCAAATTACCTCGCGCCATCATTGCATGTTTTACAGTGAATACTTTTTCTTGACGGACGTTCGTTTCAAGGTCCCAACAAAACGCTTTTGCTACTGATTCACCGTTACGTTGCTCCAATTCTTGGATGCCGTATGATAAGTTGCCCCAGTTTTGAGCGATTGCCTCAGCTAAACGGATAGATGGCCCTGTAACCTTTGTTCCACCTTTTGGATAGCTGTACATTGCCGTTTGAGCTAGTGCAGGTCGTTTACAAGTATCTAATACACGTTGCTCAGCTTGGAATACGTTACGTGGAAACTGTTTTGCCATGAAAATTTGACCTTTAACTTCTTCCATTTCACGGGAAGCACTAGCTTGTGCTAGCGCTCCTCCTTGGTTTTGAAATGAAGGTTGTCCCATTTGAGGATTGTTGAATTGTTCTGCTAAGTTACTCATTGAAATTCCTCCTGTAGTGCGCTATAATTGCGCTAAATATTTGTTTTGTTAAGCCACTCTGCCAAGTGGTTTATTTTTTTGTATGAGCAAAACCATAATGCTCCTCCACGTAAGCAATAACCTCTGAATCAGTCATGTCGTAAGTTGAATCATCCCTATATCCAGCAGCCAAGTAATCACTGATGTTGTCGATGTGTACTATTGCATCGCCGATTTCAAAATAAGTGTCACTGACTGCGATGTATGAACCGAAATCGTCATGCATGTCAAATGTTACTGTGGGTTTGTAAGTACCTTTCGGATATTTGATTTGCCCACATACCATTGGATTTTCAACTAGCAAATTCATGCTATCGCCTCATGTTCAAATTGTTCGATTACAAATTCACTACAAACAAACGCGATATTATCCTTAACCAAGGAATGCCTTGTCCAGATGAAATTACCTTCATAAGTCGTTTTGACTTCTGGCACTCCTAAACGTTTAATCGCTTTACCACTAGACAACTGCACGCTTAATTTCACATCATCATTTGTAGTTGGATCAAAGTGAATTTGAATCACTTCATTTTCAAAGATTCCATAGTTGTTTAATAACTTCGGTAATGCACTAATCACTGATACTGCATGCTGTAATTTCATATCTTTCACCCTTTCTCATTTTTATCTGGAACCTTGCGCGGCTCCCAATCCTTGATATTTAACTTGCTCTTACAGTCGCTACAGAAAGAACGATTTTCAATCCATGCGTACCAAACAATCTCACCAGGTACAAAATCACGCTGGCATTCGCCGCAATACTTACTTTTGGCTTCTTTCATACGTCACCAACTTTCTGATGGCTAGTCCCATCAAGCAGTTTGTAAATTCCTTAGAGGAAACGGCTAACCAACCATTTACAAACTGCTTGACGAGAGCGAGTTTCGACTCGCAAACGTCGTAATGTGTGTTATAATAGATTTGTATAAGTTGTCTTGGCTGTTTAATCGCGCATCGATTAAGCAGCTTTTTTATTTGCTAAAACTTGTTTGTTTGCAAGATTTTCAAGCATTATGCTTCGTTGCTTTTTATTTAGATGTAACCAATCCCCTGTAATGATGTTCATGTATTAACCTCCTATTAGTTGATTAACTATCCCTGTTGCATTACTGTTCGAAAACACATTAGTAGCAGCCGTATACAATTCTTTTTGTCGTTCTAATTGCTGGATACGAGAGATTGAAATTTGCATATCGCGTCCTCGTTCAGCAGCTAACTGATAACGTCCGTTTTGTGTGTGCATTGCGACTTCTTTTATCAAGTCATCTATGCATGCTTTTTCCTTGATGATTTGATTGTTGATTAGATTTAAAGTATCCAAGTAAACATCCCTCCTATAAATGTTGGTACTAATTGAAGTACTTGAGTTACAAGCCCCATATCTATGTTGAACATCATTGCCATCAATATGTCCTGCGCGTTAGTTTTGTTTGCTATTTGCATCAGCGTGTTAACATCACACGTTATTTTGTTTTTCTCAAGTCGACTTACAGTTGATTGAGACAAGTTTGTGTTAAATGCTAATTCCTCTTGAGACCATTTCATCTTCTTTCGACATTGCTTTACGATTTCACCGACGTTCAAAATCATATAAATTCCACCTTTTTAAAATATGCAGATTATGCATAATGCACATCGTGCATAGTAAGTAAATGTATAACCTAGTAATATATAGATAAGAGGTTGATTTGCCCCAACCTCTTACTAGATTGGTAGTTTGACGAGGCCATTTGCCCTGGCCTCTCCTA
>NZ_JBMGUV010000055.1:0-18681 GCF_049058285.1 Lysinibacillus sp. UGB7 | reverse complement strand
GATTACGTTTTGCTTGTTCAGTTTTCAAGGTTCATGTTTTGCTTGTTTTAGCGTGTCACCTTGGCGACTCATATAATACTACACGCTAAATAGATAAAGGTCAACACTTTTTCAATATTTTTTTTACATGTTGGAAAACTTCCTATATAAATGATTCTATATTTCTTTGTACTCTAGAGTCTTTTTGATGATCATTTCATTCTTTTTTCCACTTTTAAGAATAGGAGTTTAACATACACTTTAATATAAAAATAACTCAAAATATACTGGTATTTTTTATATTAGCAACCATGTCCATGCAGAATATTTTCATAACCTTCTTTTTTATCGAGAAAAAAACCCGGTATAGGCACCGAGTTTTTTAAAATGGAAAGAAAAATGGCACTGCTAGCATCATGACGACAAACATTACGACCTGTAGTGGTAATCCAACCTTCACAAAGTCCATAAACTTATAACCCCCCGCAGTCATAACAAGTGCATTTGTCGGCGAGGCAATTGGCGTGGCAAATGCCATACTTGCTGCCACCGCTACGCCAATCATAAACGTTGTTGGATTTGCATCCATGGCAATCGCTGCGTTCATGGCAATTGGCGCAAACAGGACAGCAGTTGCCGTATTACTAATAAATTGCCCGAAAATTACCGTCAAAATATAAATTCCAATAAGTACCCCATAAGGGCCGTAGCTACCGAGTACATCGATAATTCCATTCGATAAAATTACCATACCGCCAGTTTTTTCTAGCGCTGTTGCCATCGGAAGCATCGCTGCAACAAGGACAATGCTTTCAAAATTCATATTGTTATATGCATCCTCCATATTGCGCAAACAGCCTGTTAAAATCATTAGTACTGCACCAATCATCACGGAAATAACAGCAGGGAAAACTTCAAAAGCCATTAGTACAATCATTAAAAGCATAATAGCACCCGCAATTCCCGCCTTACCTGTGGCTGCGGCAACACTTGCATGCTCTTTTGGCTGACCAACTACTACGACGTCCTGCGTTTCCCTTGCGAGTAGCACGATTTCATCCCATGCACCCTGCACGAGAATGGCATCACCGAATTTCAACTTATGTGAAACCATATCCTGTAGCTTATAGCCACCTCTACGATTAATGCCAATAATATTGAGATTGTATTTTTCACGGAAGCCCAATGAGCTGACTGTCTCATTCGTGAAGCTAGAATTTGGCGTTAGTAGTACCTCTGCAATGCCGAGGTGCTTCGATACCAATTCATCAGCTTCTCCCTCAACTAACTCTTGCATTTCTAAGCCATAATCCATAGCCAAACGACGAATATCTTGTTCCTCACCTTGCACATAGAGCTCATCCGTCGCATGTATAACGCTTGTTGGACCAGCCATTTCCTGATAAGTCATTGGCAATAGATTTATACCTTCTTGCGATTTACGATGAATTTTCATCATACAGAGCGCATATTTCGCAGGTAGCTTCAATTCTGCTAGTGACATACCAATAATTGCAGAATCCTCAGGCACATATATTTTAAACAAACGATTGTTCAAATCATATTGCTTAATAATTTTCTTTGGCGAGAGTTTGTAGCCAGCATTTGTTTGGGTACGATTTTGTTCATTGGGCAATAATACATTTCGTACAAGCACCAAATAGATAATACCGACAATCATCCCAACAATGCCAATCGGTGTCACTTCGAAAAAGCCCAGTTTATTATAGCCACGATCCACCAAAAGCTGACTAACAATTAAATTCGGCGGCGAAGCAATTAATGTCATTAGCCCAGATAGGCTTGCTACATAAGAAAGAGGTAACAAAAATTTAGAAGGACTTTCCTTCATACTAATTGCGATACTAACAACAATCGGCATCATTAAAGCTACTGTACCCGTATTACTCATAAAAGCGCCGACAGAGCCAACAATCACAAGTAGTAACACAAATAACTTCAGCTCACTATCGCCTGACCATTTCAGCAATAGCTGCCCTGCCATCCCTGCAAGTCCCGTACGCAATATCCCAGCACCCACGACAAAAAGCCCTGCAATCATTAGTACAACAGAGTTCGAAAAACCAGCTAACGCCTCCGCTGGTGTTAAAATATCCGTAATAATAAATGCAAGGAGCGACACTATCGCAACCAGATCAGCTCGTACACGATTCGTCATAAATGCAAATATCGTTGCTCCTAAAATGATAAATGTTAATGTAAGTTGCAAATCTTATAATTTCCTTTCCATAATGATGACAGTTCTATTCTATACGAAAAAGAGCACAAATAAGTCTATTTCACCCTATTTGCGCTTTTTTATAAATATAAATGTATAAATCTAGACACAATTACCAGAAAACGTTGCCGTTTTATCTGTAGGTTAAACCCCATTATCATTATGGCCATCAAGACAAACGTTCTCTAGATACCAGGCAAACAGTAACTAGGTAAAATTTTACAGATTATTTATATAAGAATGCCATCCTTGACGACAATTCGCCCATTTTTGATGACTGTATGAGTGTGATTCACGCCGTAAAAATATTGTAGCTGCTTATAATTAGCGACATCGAGCATGATAACATCTGCTTGCTTTCCTACTTCAAGTGAACCAATCTGATTGCCTCGATTAAGAGCATACGCAGCGTTAATAGTCGTCGCTGTTAATACTTCCTCTAGCGTCATGCCCATGTACATACAAGCTAGATTCATAATAAACGGCAGACTCATCGTCGGGGACGAGCCAGGATTAAAATCGGTTGAAATGGCAACAGGTACCCCTTCATCGATCATCAGACGCCCTCTTGCAAAAGGAGCGCGCAAGAAAAATGCGGTTCCAGGGAGCAATACAGCAATCGTACCTGTTGCTGCCATTTTTCGAATCCCTTCATCTGAAGCAACCAATAAATGCTCTGCCGAGATTGCCCCCACTTCAGCGGCTAACTCCGCTCCTTTATATGGTTCAATTTCATCGGCGTGGATTTTCGGTGTTAGTTCTAACGCTTTTCCTGCCTCTAAAATACGGCGGGATTGCTCTGGTGTAAATACACCTTTTTCACAGAATACATCATTGAACTCTGCAAGCCCTAGTTCGGCCACTTTCGGTAGCATCTCATCTACGAGTATGTCGACAAATTCGTCTTCACGACCTTTATAATCACGCGGTACTGCATGAGCCCCCATAAATGTACTCACTATATCTATAGCATGTGTAGCTTGTAGCTTTTTGGCTACCTCTAACTGCTTTCTTTCATTTTCCCAATCCAAGCCATAGCCCGATTTTGCCTCAACTGTTGTGATGCCGTGTTTTAGAAATACATCTAAATGGCGCAGCGTCTTTCCATACAATTCATCAAAGCTAGCTTCTCTTGTGTGCTTTGTCGTTGCATGAATCCCACCACCTGCATTCATGATGTCCATATAAGTGGAGCCATTTAAGCGCATATTAAACTCCTGCTCACGCGTACCTCCATGTACTAAATGCGTATGGCAATCGACGAGGCCAGGCATAACGACCTTCCCCGATGCATCGATAACCTCTGCCGCTTTGAGTAAATCAGGGTGGTCTGCTTCCAACTGCGCGAAGGTACCAATTGCAACGATACGATCATTTTCTATCAAAACACTGCCATGCGGGACTATTGCAACATCTCGCATTTGTTCTTTTATGCGAGGACCTTGTGCTACACATTTTAAGGTAATGACTTCATTGGCATTTTTTATTAAAATCGTCACTTCGCATCATCCCTTTGCTTTAGCATAGGCATATGCACACCTTTTTCCTTTGCTGTATTGATGGCGATTTCATAACCAGCATCTGCGTGACGCACAACCCCTAACCCCGGGTCTGCTATTAATACCCGAGCAATCTTATCTGAAGCAAGCTGAGAGCCATCCGCTACTAATACTTGACCAGCGTGCTGCGAGAATCCCATTCCTACGCCACCACCATGATGGACACTTACCCAGCTTGCGCCACTTGCCGTATTAACAAGTGCATTTAAAATAGGCCAGTCAGATACTGCGTCCGAGCCGTCTTTCATGCCCTCTGTTTCACGATTTGGAGAGGCAACAGAGCCAGAATCTAAATGATCCCGCCCAAAGACAATCGGTGCTGATAACTCCCCGCTAGCAACCATTTCATTGACCTTCAGTGCGAATCGATGACGATCACCATAGCCTAACCAGCAAATACGTGCCGGTAACCCTTGCCATTTCACCATTTTTTGTGCCATATCAATCCAATTCACTAAAGCTTTATCATGTGCAAACATCTCTTTTGCTAGAGCATCTGTTTTATAAATATCCTGTGGATCACCGGAAAGTGCCGCCCAACGGAAAGGCCCTTTTCCTTCACAGAATAATGGACGGATATACGCTGGCACAAAGCCAGGGAAATCAAATGCATTGGCCACACCCATTTCTTTTGCATATGCTCGAATATTATTACCATAATCAAATACTTCTGCACCCGCCTGTTGAAATTCAAGCATTGTACGAACATGCTCTGCCATCGTTTCTTTTGCTCTTTGCTCGTAGGTTTTTACATCCTTTTTACGCAAATCAAGCGCTTCCTCAAATGTCATCCCGTTTGGAACATAGCCATTTATCGGATCATGTGCAGATGTTTGGTCTGTTACAAAGTCAGGAATAATAGCACGATCAAGTAGCTCACGATTTACATCTGCACAGTTGCCAACGAGTCCAATTGATGCAGGCTCCTTTTTTTCACGTAGTGCATCCACTAATTGAATGGCTTCCTCTACCGTTTCAACGATATAATCACAGTAGCCTTCTTTTATTTTGCGTTCGATTCGCGCTCGATCTACTTCGACTACTAAAATCACGGCACCAGCCATTTTGCCAGCTAAAGGCTGAGCGCCACTCATGCCTCCCATTCCCCCAGTTAAAATAAATTTACCGCGCAAATCTGCTGTACCAAATACTTTTTTGCCTGCTTCCACAAAGGACAGATACGTTCCTTGTAAGATACCTTGTGCACCGATATAAATCCAGCTACCTGCCGTCATTTGACCGTACATCATTAAATCGCGGTCCTCTAGTTCATAAAAATGCTCCCAGTTTGACCAAGCTGGCACTAGATTTGAGTTTGCAATGAGAATCCGCGGTGCATTTGCATGCGTACGAAATACAGCAACCGGCTTTCCGGATTGAATGAGTAAAGTTTCATCATTCTCTAATTTTGTCAACGAAGCAATAATTTGCTCATAACTTTCCCAATTGCGAGCTGCTTTCCCGATACCACCATAGACAATTAGCTCATCTGGATTTTCCGCTACTTCAGGATCCAAATTATTCATCAGCATACGCATAGCTGCTTCCTGTGTCCATCCTTTACATGTAAGCGTTGTTCCTCTTGGTGCACGAATATTTGTTTTTGTCTCCATATTGCCATCCCCTTTGCTTTTATTTCGACATTGCCACTAACTCATCGCTCGTCAATAAATAGTTCGCTAACGCTTCAATTTCATCTCCAATCGGTTGATCGGTTGTAAGCGGCGGACAAATTGCACGCACCTTTTGCAAAAATTGACTTGTAGCTGGGGCTAACTGTTGCTCCGCCCTATCTAAATGAATAGCTTGTGATGCGCAAATCATTTCTATCGCAATGACACGAGCAGCATTGTGTACGATTTGACGTACTTGACGAGCAGATGTTGTCCCCATACTGACATGATCTTCCTGATTACCCGATGTAGGAATCGAATCTACACTTGAAGGGTGTGCCAATACTTTGTTTTCCGACACGATTGAAGCTGCTGTATATTGCGCAATCATTAGCCCACATTCAATCCCGGGATTTGTTGCTAAAAATGGCGGTAAACCTTCGTTAAGTTGTGGATTGACCATACGTTCCGTGCGTCGTTCGGAAATATTGGCCCATTCACATACACCAATTTTTAAAAAGTCCATCGCTAAGGCAATTGGCTGTCCGTGGAAATGTCCACCAGATAATACTTCTCCGTTTTCTAAAACAATAGGATTATCTGTCGTTGCATTCATCTCAGTTTGCACACGTTCCTCTGCATAGAAAAATGACTGCCATGATGCGCCATGCACTTGCGGAATACAACGAAGTGAATAGGCATCTTGCATCCGGATTTCACCCTGTTTTGTCACTCGTTTACTCCCATCAAGCCACGAGCGGATTCGCCCACCAACAAGCTCTAATTCCGAGTGTGGTCTTACAGCTAATAGAGCTGGATCAAAGGCTGAAGTAATACCTTTTAATGCTTCAAGCGACAGACTTGCGGCCATATCTGCGGCAAGCCCAATGCGCTCTGCCTCATTCAATGTTAAGACACCAATACCTGTCATTGCCTGTGTACCGTTAACTAGCGCTAGCCCCTCTTTTGCTTGTAGTCGTACAGGCGTCAATCCTGCATGCTGTAATGCCATACCACCACTTACAATCTCACCTTCAAACTCCGCCTTCCCTTCTCCTACAAGCACTAAAGCCAAATGTGAAAGCGGTGCTAAATCACCACTTGCCCCAACAGACCCTTGTGACGGTACTATCGGATGCACGCCTTTATTGATGCAATCCAGTAATAGCTGTACTGTCTCTAGTCGAATTCCAGAAAATCCACGTGCTAATGCATTAGCACGTAATATCATCATGGCGCGGACAACTTCTGTCGGAAACGGTACGCCAACACCAGTGGCATCTGATCGTAGTAAATTCAACTGTAATAGCTCATTATCCGCCTCATCAATACGAATATGACTTAGTTTTCCAAATCCTGTGTTCACACCATAAATGGCTTGCCCTTCCGCTAAACGCTTTTCAATGCGCTCCCTACTTAATTGAATGCGCTGTTCACTTTCAGTGGATAACACAACAGTGACATGCCCCTTCACGATTTCCTCTACTTGCTGTCTTGTTAATGTATTGCCATCAAGCTCAATGATAGACATCATTTAATATCCCCCTTGTTCTATATCTTGGGTAAATTATCTATATCGATAGAAATTCCTCTACTTATATTGTACAAACTCCTTTTTTCAGAAAATAGAGAATTTTAAAAGAGAAAACAGGAATTATTAATGATTTTTATGTTATTTTTAATAATATAATATTACTTTTTTACGAAACTAGATTATTTTAAGGTGGGTTAATTGTTATGCGAATTTTATTGATTGATAGAGACCCTACAGAATTATCAGGTATTCGGTGGTTTTTACAAACTTACTTCCCTGGAGATATTATAGTTGAAATGTGTACGGCTATTTCTGAAGCAACTGAGAGCATTCAACAGTTTGAACCTGAGGTAATTTTACTGAATATCGATTTAATTCCTAATAACCGTTTAACGAAGCTTTATCAGCTATTACAAAAACACTCTGGCACTATTTTTGCAATAACGACAGAACCATTATTTAAAAATGCCATGAAAGCAATTGATTTGCAGGTTGCACACCTTTTTGTAAAACCCATTGATTTAGAAATTTTAAAGCAAAAACTTGCTACAATTTCGATTCATACGGCGAAGGTAAAGAAAGCCTATACCCAAGATACAGACGAAACATTTTACTATAGATTATTTTTAGATAGCGAGACCAGCTCTTTAGATACAGATATGTACTTCACGATGATTGAGCCTGAGCATCCTGAAACATTAAATAAACTGTACAATTGGATTCAGCAAACGCCAATTTACCATCATATGAAAATCTATCCATTAGCAGAAAGTATTGTCTGTCTATTTCAAATACAAGATATTAAAACCGTTGAAAAAGATGTGCGCACATTGATGAAGGAGTGGAGACTCACCAATAATAGTTCTCTTAATATCGGGATTTACGACTACACACCTGCAACATTAAAAAATATGTACACTTTAACCAAGCGTGCACTTCATCAAAGTTTTTACGAAGGATTCGGCCATATTTTTTATGCGACCAGACAGTTAGAAACGCAACCATTTGATCCGTTATTAACACCAGAAGAGCAACAATTACTTATTAAAAGTTTAGAAGACGGAAATCTTGAAGAAATCAAAGCCTTTTTATATCGATTATCTAATGAAGGGATTTATTACGAACAGGATGATTTACGAATTCATTTGACAAGTGTTTTGGCTCAAATTCGACGCTTTATGCTGAAATATAAATTGCACGAGAAGGCTGTTATCGAACAAAACTATCGTCAGCTTTTTCATTTAATTATTGAACATCCCATACTTTATACAATACTTAATGGCATTATTTCTTTTACACAAACATTGATTGCCTTAGCTCGTCAGGCTCGCATGGAGAAAAAAGCAGACTATGTAGAACTGGCACTAGAAATTATCGAGCAACAGTTTCAGGATAGTTCATTGTCCTTGCCCTTCGTTGCCTATAAATTAGGGATTAGCCCCAATTATTTGAGCACGATTTTCTCAAAGAAGCAAGGCTTACCATTTAAACGCTCTTTACAGCAAATGCGCATTCAAAATGCTACAAAAATGCTTGTCGAAACAGATTTTGCGATTAGTGAAATCGCACTTCTAAATGGCTTCGATGACCCAAATTACTTCATCAAAATATTCAAACAACAAATAGGTACTACACCTAATCGTTATCGTAAAACTTGAAAAATACAGCCACTTAAATTTAGTATATTTTCAATTAGCACACTCTATTTTCAACACGCGTATAGTAGAAACTAGATAGAAACCTTCACTTCTATCTACTTTAAAGTCATTCTATTATTTACATGCCTTACTACAGAAAGTGCCAGCTAACAGGATTACCGTCATTTAAGTAAATCTTTTTAAATTTATGTCATTCATCAAAAGTGATGCATAATCTTATTAGATTATGCATATATTAATAGTTTATATCTTAATATAAAAATTCTTTAACAATAATTATTATAATCTACTAGCAATTCTATTTTAGATTTGTTATAGTTATAAATGAAGAGTTTGACTTACAATTTTTCCAGGAGGTAAACTATTATGACAAACGTAAATGATCGTAGCCGTCGCTTTACAACAGCAGGTGGTGCCCCAGTAGTAAGTAACCATGACTCTATGTCTGCAGGACCACGAGGACCTCTTTTACTTCAAGATGTATGGTTAGTCGAAAAATTAGCAAACTTCAACCGTGAAGTTATCCCTGAACGTCGGATGCATGCAAAAGGTTCTGGTGCATTTGGTACTTTCACTGTAACGCATGATATTACGCAATATACAAAAGCAAAAATCTTCTCTGACATTGGCAAGAAAACAGAAATGTTCGCTCGTTTCTCTACAGTAGCCGGCGAACGTGGTGCAGCTGATGCAGAACGTGATATCCGTGGATTTGCACTTAAATTCTATACTGAAGAAGGTAACTGGGATTTAGTCGGTAATAATACACCTGTATTCTTCTTCCGTGATCCACTACACTTTACAGATTTAAACCATGTAGTAAAACGTGATCCACGTACAAATATGAAAAACGCAAATTCAAACTGGGATTTCTGGACTTCATTACCAGAAGCCCTTCACCAAGTTACAATTGTTATGTCCGATCGTGGTATTCCGAACGGCTTCCGCCATATGCATGGTTTCGGTTCTCACACTTACAGCTTTATCAATGCTCAAAATGAGCGTGTATGGGTGAAATTCCACTTCCGTACAGAACAAGGTATTAAGAATTTAACGGGAACTGAGGCTAATGAGGTAATCGGTAACGACCGTGAATCTTCACAACGTGACCTTTATGGAGCAATTGAAAAAGGCGATTTCCCGAAATGGAAAATGTACATTCAAGTAATGACAGAAGAACAAGCTCGTGCATTACCATACAATCCATTTGACTTAACAAAAGTTTGGTACAAAGGCGACTTCCCACTAATTCCAGTTGGTGAATTCGAGTTAAACAAAAATCCAGACAACTACTTTGCAGAAGTAGAGCAAGCGGCATTTGCACCTTCTAACATTATTCCTGGCGTTAGCTTCTCTCCAGATAAAATGCTACAAGGTCGTATCTTCGCATACGCTGATGCACAACGTTACCGTTTAGGCGTAAATCACTATATGCTACCTGTAAACGCACCAAAATGTCCATTCCGTACTTTCCATCGTGATGGCGCTATGCGTTTTGATGGCAACCTTGGTTCAACAATGAGCTACGAGCCAAATAGCTATGGTGAGTGGGAACACAACTTAGACCATAAAGAGCCTGAATTACGTATCGATGGCAATGCTGGCATTCATGACTTCCGTGAAGATGACAGCAACTATTTCGAGCAGCCAGGTAAATTATTCCGCCTAATGACTGCGGAAGAACAACAACGTTTATTTGAAAATACAGCTAATGATATGGCTTCTGTTGAAGAATTCATTAAACGCCGCCACATCTTACACTGCTATTTAGCTGATCCAGCATACGGTGAAGGTGTTGCAACTGCAATGGGTCTTTCATTAGAGGGTATGGACCTGTCAAATCCATATGTAAAACAAGCAACTAACGTTTAATTATCCAGTTTTATTGATATCTAAATCCAACTTTTACCCCATGCGACTTCGCATGGGGTTTTTTTTATTTCATATAAACGTAGAAAGGTATTGAAACCAGATGAAATGCCATTTTGTAAACCACTATCATTATGTGAATATAATCAAAATACAGGGGTTGTCCCAAATGTAACAACAGTATGCTTAGAGTTATCCTATCGTGCTATTTTTCACCA
This sequence comes from Lysinibacillus sp. UGB7, assembly GCF_049058285.1. Taxonomy (NCBI): domain Bacteria; kingdom Bacillati; phylum Bacillota; class Bacilli; order Caryophanales; family Bacillaceae; genus Lysinibacillus; species Lysinibacillus sp. UGB7. The sequence goes on along the minus strand of NZ_JBMGUV010000055.1, from coordinate 8,012 downwards.
TACAGGAAAATTGGCAGTATATTTTTCGAAGGACTTTTAGAAAGCCCTTGTCCTCTTGCTGTCTTAGTGTATAGGTAGCATAAATAGCGTTTCTTTTATCTAATCCTTGTTATTGATAAATTTGACTGCCGGCCTTTTTAAACTCCTCTGCCTTTTCCTGCATGCCCTGATGAATGGCTTCTGTCGTATTTAAATCTTTTTCTTTTGCATAGTTACGAATATCCTGAGAAATTCTCATACTACAAAACTTAGGACCACACATCGAGCAGAAATGTGCTGTTTTTGCCCCCTCTGCTGGCAATGTTTCATCGTGGTATTCGACTGCTCGTTCAGGATCTAAAGATAAATTGAATTGATCTCGCCAACGGAACTCGAAACGTGCTTTTGATAGGGCATCATCCCGTACTTGCGCCCCTGGATGACCTTTTGCTAAATCAGCTGCATGTGCTGCAATTTTGTACGTAATGACCCCTACACGAACATCCTCACGATTTGGCAAACCTAGATGTTCTTTTGGTGTGACATAGCAAAGCATCGCCGTTCCGAACCAACCAATCATCGCTGCGCCAATAGCAGATGTAATATGATCATAGCCTGGTGCAATATCTGTCGTAAGTGGACCTAATGTATAAAAAGGTGCTTCCTTACATACTTCTAATTGTTTGTCCATATTTTCCTTAATCAGATGCATCGGCACGTGACCTGGCCCCTCAACCATGACTTGTACATCATGTTTCCAAGCAATCTGCGTCAGCTCCCCAAGTGTTTCAAGCTCTGCAAACTGCGCCTCATCATTGGCATCTGCAATAGAACCTGGACGTAAGCCATCCCCTAAAGAAAAAGCCACATCGTACGTCTTCATAATTTCGCAAATTTCTTCAAAATGACTATATAAGAAACTTTCTTCATGATGAAATAAACACCACTGCGCCATAATGGAACCACCACGCGAAACAATACCCGTGACACGATTGGCTGTTAAAGGCACATAACGCAGTAAGACCCCTGCATGTATTGTGAAATAATCAACCCCCTGCTCTGCCTGCTCGATTAATGTATCACGGTACACTTCCCACGTTAAATCCTCAGCAACACCATTTACCTTCTCTAGTGCTTGATAAATTGGCACAGTTCCCACAGGTACCGCAGCATTACGAATAATCCATTCACGTGTCGTATGAATATGCTTCCCTGTAGATAAATCCATAATATTATCTGCACCCCAACGTGTTGCCCATGTCATTTTTTCTACTTCCTCAGCGATGGATGAAGATACAGCCGAATTACCGATATTTGCATTAATCTTCACATGAAAGTTACGGCCAATAATCATTGGCTCTGCCTCTGGATGATTAATGTTGGACGGCATAATTGCACGACCAGCAGCAATTTCAGCACGAACAAATTCAGGATCTAAATTTTCGCGAATTGCTACAAACTCCATTTCGGGTGTAATCATGCCCTTTCTTGCGTAATGAAGCTGCGTCACATTACGTCCTTTTTTTGCTCGCAGAGGTTTTCGATCAAGTCCAAGAAAGACATTTTCTTTCATACGAGGATCAGCTACATTGCGGAAGCCATTATCCTCTGGCTTTATCTTACGACCCTCGTATTCTTCTACATCCCCACGTTCCCTTATCCAACCGCTTCTTAAAGCAGGCAAACCTTTTGTAATGTCTACTTTGTAAGTAGGGTCTGTATACAGGCCACTTGTATCATAAACACGCACTGGTGCATTTTCTTCTTCTCCAAAGTTTCCAGTCGTTGGACTTAACTGAATTTCACGCATTGGCACTAAAATATCTGGCCGTGAGCCTTCTACATACACCTTTTTGCTTCCATCAAAACTGGACATAATCGTAATGTTTTTTTCGCTAACTGTTGTCATAAACTACTTCGCTCCCTTTTACATATTGTTATGAAAGGACCATCTAGCTCACCCCAACAACTTGCTACATAAGAAAAGCCGAATCCAAAAAATATTGGATCCGGCTGTGAATGTAAGGGTTTCATTTATCACAAAGTGCAAGTACTGTGATAATCATTAACTTTCCCACGCTGGTATGAGCCAGATCAGGTCCAAAGGGTCAAGAAACCTCAAAGCGTTTCCCTCTCAGCCTGACTCATCAGACTCCCCTAGTTAAAGCTATTCAATTTGATGTTAGTGTAGCAGATATTGCTAATAGATGGAAGCCATATGTTAAAACCATGATGACAATATTTGAAGTACAATTTGTAATGGCCGATATTTCTACAGCAAGTAAAATTACGTAAAAAGTAATTCTGCAACGTAAATAACTATGGTCACTGTGATACAACTAACTATGGTTGAAAATAACACTGTTTGTGCAGCAGTTGCCGATTCAACATCGTATTCTAAAGCAAGGCTTGAGCTATTGCGTGATGTTGGAAAAGCACTAGCTATAAAGAGTGACTGAGCCACAACACCGTCTAGGCCAAGCGCAAAAATAATGACAAGCGCCACAGCTGGGCCAATAATCAATCGTGTAAAGCAACTGACAAAAACAGTTTTATTAAACATCGACTTGATTTCAAGCTGGGATAGTTGTGCGCCAAGCGTAATGAGTGCAACAGCGATAAAACCATCTGCTACATGGTCGATTGGAATTCGAATAAACTGCGGAATACTGATGTCGAAGTAATTCATTGTTACACCTATAATAAGCGCATGAATAATAGGCATTTTCAAAAAATCTTTCAGGATAGCCATCCCGGATTTTGTCGAGGAAATAAGATTATACAAACCATATGTATAAGTCGTCATATTTTGAAAAATAACGAGGATGACTTGAATAGCCACGCCAATAGGTTGGGCCGCGAATATCATTTGGGCCACCGGTATCCCGTAGTTACCTGAGTTAATGAGCACAACACTATTTTTAAATACCGCAGTCTCTGTTTTCGCTAAACCTAGCCCCTTTGCTAAAAAATGACTGAGCGCCATTTGACTCCCAATAAAAAGTACGATAAATAGCACCACCTGTCCTAGTACCGCTGGCTCCACACTCGTTTCATATAAATTTACAAAAACCGCAGCAGGCATAAAGCAATAGGTAATAAGATGGGATAATGCCTTTAAATTAAATCTAAATTTCTTCTGCAACATGGCCCCAAGTACAAGCAGCACCAAAATAGGGGCAACAATCTGAAAAAAAATCATGCCGAGATACATATGTAGTAGTCCCCCCTTCCATCTCTTTCTATAGTAGAACTATCCGCCTGCCTGGTCAATGTGCCTCAACTAACCTGAAAAGAGCATTTTTAATGGATTGCTCATAATAATTTTTCATTCTAAAAAAATCTGCTAGACTTCAACACGGAAAGTAATTTTAGGCAAGCCCCTGTCAAAGAGGCTTGCTATTTACCCGCAGAAAGCAACAGATTTTTGTTTTTCATGCTATGCTATTCTGATTGAAGAAAGAATTTAAACCACCTTGAGCAAAATCCTTTATTAAGCAAGTTTAAAACGTTGAACAACCTCTTGTAATTCTTGCGAAATTTTATTCATATTACTTATTGAATCTGCAACCTTTTCTAACTCTGCCTGCTGATCAATTGTTGAAGCACTTACTTCTTCTGCAGAAGCAGCTGTCTCCTCTGAAATAGCTGAAATGCTTTGAATAGCCATTATTGCTTGGTTTTTGTGCTCTAGCATACTGGAAAGTTTAGCAAGTAACTCGTTAATTGCATTTGCAATAGAACTAGACAACTCACTATTGTCCTTAAAGACTACCTCCGTACTTTGTACTGATTCATTTTGTGCTTGCATTAAACTAGCATTAGATGCTATTACGAGTACTGTTTGTTTAGAGTTTTCTAATATACTATCTACGGTTGTCTTAATTACATCCGTTTCATTTTTCGACTGTTCTGCTAGTTTTCTAACCTCTTCGGCTACCACTGCAAAACCTTTCCCATGTTCTCCTGCTCGAGCGGCTTCAATACTCGCATTAAGTGCAAGCAGATTGGTTTGCTCCGCTATCCCCTGAATGGATGCAATGACTTGATTGATATTTGCAATGTTAGAAGTTAATGTTTCAATTTGCTGTTGTACTCGTCCATTCATGTCATTTGTTTCCGCATTACGTTCACGCAAACTATCAACTTCTCTCATACCTTTTTCAGTTGTCGTTTGCGTTTTGCTAGAAAGCTCTTCCATTTGAGTGGATAACTGTGTAATCGTATCAATCTGATCAGAAAGATCCATCATTCGATAATTGGTTTCTTCCGTGTCTTCCGATTGCTTTGAAGCACCTTGAGCAATTTCATTTATCGCAACTGTAACTTCCTGACTAGAAGCTACAATCTCATTGAATGCTTCATGAACATGATTTGATGATTGGTTGAGCAACGTTGTAGAATGCAACACCGTATGTATAGCATCATTCGTTTTGTCTAACATATGATTATAAGCTACTGCAACTGCGCCTATTTCATCTGCTTTAATATATTTTTCATCCACTTTTTTCGTTAAATCTCCATCCGCTGCAGTTTCTATCGATGCACGTAAAAGCTTTAATGGCTTCAATTGTTTATAGATAAACCATGCACTTACAGCTGCCATTAAAATAACAATGATAATTGCCGCTACGATAGTGAATACAAGAACCTGATTATAGGTTTCAAGAATCTTAGATTTTGGTACAACTAATTGAACCGTCCAGGTTTCGTCAATTTCGTCCAATACCATAGGTGCAAAAGCATTATACGACTTTTCTCCTAATTGCTTCGAATCCACATACATACTGTCTGGTTTACCATTTTCCATGAAACTATTAACACTTGCCCAGTCGATTACATCTTGCATATATGTACCATCTAATTTTTCATTAATACTATTTACCGTTAATATGCCGCTAGCAGTAATAATACCTGCATACCCACCATCCGGCTTAATAGAATCAGCCAGTCCCTTTAAAAAATCAATGGATAAATCAGCTGTTAACACCCCAAAGAATGTACCCGAGGAATTAACTAGCGGGACAGATATTGTTGTCATCGAGATTGTTTCGCCATTCACCTTATAATCATAAGGCTCTGTAAGTATAGCTCGCTCCTCTTCTTTAGGGACCCAATACCATTGTGCACTACTTTTTTCTTCAAGTCCTTCTATAGCAGTAGTTGCTATTTTATTGCCGTTTTTTGACATATAGGGTATGAAACGTTCCTTTGTATCAATTAAAGTAACATCAATAGTCGGCTCTACTTGCGCAGATTCCTTTTCTAAAATAGCTCCTACTCCAATCAAATCATCGTTCTTTACTAGATTGGTTTCCAAAATATCCATTAAGCCTTCAGCTGAAAGTCCGCCATTATTGTGCATTGTTTCCACTATGCGTTTAGTTGTTTGTAATGTATCATTAGCTTTCTTAAAGCGTTCGCTCATCTTCGCAGCAGAAAATTGAGCATTTTGAAGTGTTGCATCTTCTGCATCATCCACACTTTGATTATATAAGATGCAACTTGTTACTACTGTATAAGTAATAAACAGCACTAAAAATAATCCTATGATTAAAGAAGATAATTTTAAAGCAATACTTTTGGATTTTTTCATTACAAACACCTCCATTTTTTATAAATAATCATAATGTATGGATATTCATATCACAACAAAAGATTTAACAACTTAATATAGAAAAATTAAGTTTATCTCAGAAATTCTGCTACATTTTAAATCATTACAATCTAAACAAGACAAAAAAGGCGTGTCTCAACCAAAATATCAGCTTCAGACAACGCTCTTTTCTTTTCCCAACTAGTAAACCAGTTCTTAATCCTGTCGTTCGGTTCTAGAGCTAATTGCTCCTCCAACATTTTCTTTAGTAATAAATATTGTTCCTCGACAGCAACTGTATTATTTAATGCATCATACAGCCTCATAAGTGTAAAGTAACTTTCCTCTCCATCTGGCTGAATGTATCCAGCAGTTTTGCTATTCTATCCGTCAGTTCGACCATTCTATCCGTTTCTCCAGCAATAGAAAACAGCAGGCTAAGGAAAAAATCAAAAAATCCATAGCCTGCTGTTTGTTATACACTTCCATTCTATCCGTCTCTCCCATTCCCATAAGGACCGAAGATACACATTCATATAAAAAAATCACGACCTATCTACCTATTCATCCAAAAAATGCATAAAAATATCCTAAGCTATGATAAAATTAGTAATTATAGAAATAGGAGGTTTTCACGTATATGAAACACAAAAGAAGCCTTGCCTTATTTGCTTTAGTAGCAGTTCCTTCGCTCATTCTTACTACACCTACTACGTCAGCATCTGCTGCTGATATCTCGGCAAATTCAAAGACAGCATACATATACAATTATAGTTACAATTACTATTATTACTACAACTCTAATGTTTCGAACGTTATACAGCTCATTAATAACATTAATGATACCGTTTCATCATTTCAACCAACATTAGAGGCGGCTAATAAAGCCTACAATGCATTAACAGAAACAGAGAAGCAATACGTAACGAATTATGGCACACTGTCAAATCACCAGCAAACAAGGGTAGCCTATCGTCGACTGGCGACACAAATCGAAGAAAAGTTAGCTTCTGTCGAATCGACATCCATTAATTACTATCAAAACGTTATTGAAACGAGAGATTGGTATAACACATTGAATGCCGCACAAAAGTCCTTTGTTAGCGCAGATACACAAAAAATACTGACATCTTCTATCGCGCCCAATACATCCGTTGATAAAGTTGTTAATAAGATCCAATTGTTGAATTCATCTCGCATTAGCTTCCATAAAGATGTCGCTGAAGCAAGAGCTGAATACAATGCATTACGTAGATTTTCAAATGTTTCTTTCCCTAGCGGTACTGAAAAACTATTACTAGATGCTGAACAACTTGTCTTGAAAGATAAAGCTGCTGCCAAGGAAGTGGAAAATGCAATTGCTGCATTATCGCCAAAAACATCCACAACTCAGGATGTACAAGCTGTCAAAACAGCCTTTGAAGCGTTAACACCTGTTCAACAACAACTTGTTCCGAATGTAGGGATATTAGTAGATTATGTTAATGGAAAATATAAGCTCCCGTCTAAGGGTAATTCGATAAAAACGCCTATTTTATCAGACACAGCAGCAGTACCGGGGAAAAACACGGTGATGTCCAAAAGCAGAAATACCTATAAAGCAAAGATCAATGTTGCTGACTCTGAAATCAGCTCAGAGCGCTTTATTTTAACAACAAAAGCAAACATGACTGTCATCATTCCACCACTAGGTACTCTTGTCAATGAAGATTCTGGTGTAATGGATATCCAGCTCATAAGAAATTTAAATCGTATTACCTTCCAAGCAACTTTGAATAAAAAACCTGTAGAATTCGTGGCTGATATAGAAGTGATCATCGAAAATTTACCAAAGGATGCTTCAATCGTTCGTATCAATGAATTCGGCAATCAAGAACCGACTTCTTACACAGTCAATGACAATCAACACATTATTCAAACGAAAACATCTGGTACATTCCAAATAATTAGAAATTAACAAACCCGTAAAGAGCCAATACTACAAACAAATATTTATAGAGCAATTACATTGAGGAGAGCATATGCATGCTCTCCTCTCTTTTTACATCAACTTATTTTTCCTTTTTGTGTTCCACCAATAGTGCTGCCACTTCTTCTATCTGTCCTAAAATTGAAATTGGGTCAGAAAACCAGAAGCTCCATCCATCTATTTCAAAAATCTGATCTTTTTGTACAGCATCAAGAGTACCCCAGATTGGTGCACTCTTATAATCAAATATTTCTACAGCTTTATCTACTGCAACAAAAATATAGTCACCTAACGTATGTCAAACACTCGAATATAAATTTTAATATTTTTCTAATGGCTGTTTGATTTTATCCGTCACTTTACCCTTTCTATCCGTCACTTTGAAGATTTTATCCGTCATTTCGCCCTTTTTATCCGTCAGTTCAAACTATAATTCCAAATGAAAAAGAAGCACCATCTGCTATAAAG
>NZ_JBMGUV010000054.1:0-23097 GCF_049058285.1 Lysinibacillus sp. UGB7 | reverse complement strand
GCAACCTGGGAAGACTTTTTCATTCTCATGTTAATTTATGACTGTACTAACCCTTTTTCTAAACGTTCATTAATTTTTTCTATCAATGCTGGGAAGTTCCTGCATCGTTTGGATGGTATAATGTGCGCCCGTTTCGTCAAAAATGTGCTTTGTTTTTTCAATGACGCGCTGTTGCTCCTCATTAGATAAAGCCATAAACTCCTGTTCAGACAAACCCATTTCCGAGCTTCCGATAATGACACCTACAGACCACACACCTGCATTTAGTGCTTCAAGTATATCTGAAGTGGTATCACCAACCTTCATGGTATATGAACTCGTTGATTTCCTTTACGGCGGACGCTTTTCGCAGGCACGGCTTCAGTCTCCTCGTCGCTACGCTCCTGCGGGGCCTTCAACTCATGCTATTCCCGCAGAAGTCGCCGCCTACGCTCCAATCAACTAGTGGTCGTCTCTAAATGAATGAGGTGATGGATAGGAGGACGACAAATAAAAATAATGAACGACATCAATTAGATATGCTGACAATTGACCACATCGTGCCTGAGAGTGGCTACTATGTAAAAAATGAACGGACAAAGCAGTATGCGTAGTCGTTTCATGTAGCCGCTGATTGTTTTGGTTTTGTCTTAGGGCAATTGTCACACCCAGAAATGTTCATGATCGTCATATGTTTCAACCACTTGTCGAGTAGGTCATGGAAAAAGTGAAGAAGCCGATCATTTAAATTATTTTTAACAGTCGCATCATTTTTGCAAGGCCATCTTCATCCACATGCTCGGCAATATGTGTTGCCACAGCCTTTGCTTTTTCATGACCATTCCCCATTGCTATACTCGTACCGACAGCCTGTAGCATCTCTATATCATTTATGCCATCTCCAAAAGCGATGGCATCATCTAATGTTAGCCCCATCTTCGTGAGTAACTTGGCAATTCCAGCAGCTTTTGATCCACCTTTTGGCAAAATATCACAAGAATATTGATGCCAGCGTACAAATTGTACATTGGGGAATGTCTCACAATACAAAGGTTCATCTTTTTCTTCCATAAAAATGAGTGTTTGATATACGTTGTTCTGCATATAATAAGATGAGTCTAATGCTGGGTACGGATATTTTAATGTATGTAAGCTCTCCGCTACCATGTCATTATTCTCAACTGATGCAATCATTTGCTTGTCGTCTAAAAAAACAACGGGTTCATTGCGTGCTTCACCAAAGGCAATAATATTCGCAAGCTCTTCTTTCTCAATACCATTTGCATAGACAACCTCATCTTGATAGACAACATACTGTCCGTTAAAAGTCACATATGTATGAATATCAAGTTCTTCTAGCAAAGATTGAATCATAAATGGTGCACGTCCAGTCGCAATGGCAATCTCATATCCTTTACGACGCGCTTCCAATAACGCTTCTTTCGCAGAAGCCGGCAATAATTTTTCACTGTTGTAAAGCGTACCATCTACGTCAAAAAATAATATTTTTTTCATTATATAATTCCTTTCCTTATGTATCATGCAAAGGTTAACTACTTTACACAAGCAACGTTTTTAATTATAATGATCCTAAGGAGTGATGTGCCATGCTGAAGAAACTAAAGCAAAAATTGTTGAAGCAACTTCGCGGCCTACTCGGAAAAAAATCAATTGCCTAACATTTGCCCTTCATTATTTGAAGGGCTTTTCTTTATTTTAAAGTAGCTGCGTGATAATATAAAGGAAATGCATTAATTTGGCTATGCGCAACCACTGTCTCATTGCTTTTCATGAATAGTGCAAGATTGAAGTTCTGAGGTACAAGAAAGTCAAACGCCCATTTCTTTATTAGTATACTAGAAATTTGCGGTTTTTTCTTGTAGTACGTGTGTGGTAATAGACAAAGGTGCAATAATAATGTACGCAATCAAAGGAGAGCAAACTATGATTTACAAAGTTTATTATCAAGAAAATGCAAATGAGATTCCAGTTCGCGAAAACACTAAAAGTCTTTACCTTGAAGCTGCTTCAGAACGTGAAGTACGTCAAAAGTTACAAGACCGACATTACAACATTGAGTTCGTTCAACTGCTTGAAGGTAATTATTTAGCCTATGAACAAGCTAGTCCGAACTTCATCTTGGAGGAAATTTAACAAACATGAAGTTTGTTAAAAATGACCAAGCAGCTGTTTTCGCGCTCGGCGGACTGGGCGAAATCGGCAAAAACACTTACGGCGTTCAATTTCAAGATGAAATCATCTTGATTGATGCTGGTATTAAATTCCCTGAAGACGATCTACTCGGCATTGACTATGTTATTCCAGATTATACCTATTTAGTGCGTAACGTCGATAAGATTAAAGGGTTATTTATTACGCATGGACACGAAGATCACATTGGTGGTATTCCGTACTTACTACGTCAGGTAAATGTTCCTGTTTACGGTGGTAAGCTTGCACTTGGCTTATTACGCAACAAACTTGAAGAACACGGCTTACTACGTACTACAAAACTGATTGAAATTAAAGAAGAAGATGTTATTAAATTCCGAAAAACATCGGTTAGCTTCTTTAGAACAACGCATAGTATTCCAGATGCATATGGTATTGTCGTAAAAACACCACCTGGCAACATCGTGCATACAGGTGACTTTAAATTCGACTTTACGCCAGTAGGTGAGCCTGCCAACTTAACAAAAATGGCTGAAATTGGGCGTGATGGTGTACTTTGCTTACTATCTGATAGTACAAATGCTGAAAAACCTAACTTCACAATGTCTGAACGTACAGTTGGGAAAAGTATCGACGAAATCTTCCGTAAGGTTGATAGCCGTATAATTTTCGCAACATTTGCATCCAACATTCACCGTTTACAACAAGCGACTGATGCTGCAATAAAATACGGAAGAAAAATCGCTGTCTTTGGTCGTTCTATGGATAATGCCATTACAATTGGTCGTGAATTAGGCTATATTAATGCGCCTAAGGACACATTTATCGATGCCCAAAGCATTAATCGCCTACCGGCAAATGAAGTCATGATTTTATGTACAGGCTCTCAGGGGGAACCAATGGCTGCCCTCTCTCGTATTGCTAATGGTACGCATCGTCAAATTCAGATTCAACCAGGCGATACAGTGATATTCTCATCTTCTCCAGTGCCAGGTAATACGGTAAGTGTCAATAGAATCATTAATTTACTTTTCCGTGCTGGTGCTGAAGTTATTCATGGTGCACTAAATAATATTCATACATCTGGACACGGTTCTCAAGAAGAACAAAAACTGATGTTACGTTTAATGAAACCTAAGTTCTTTATGCCGATACACGGTGAATTCCGTATGTTAAAAATGCATACACATTTAGCTGAAAACTGTGATGTACCGCTTGAAAATACATTCGTTATGGAAAACGGTGATGTCCTCGCGCTAAGTGCTAACGAAGCACATGTAGCTGGTCGCATCCCTTCTGGCGATGTTTATATTGACGGCAATGGTATTGGAGATATCGGCAATATCGTGCTACGCGATCGACGAATTCTTTCAGAAGAAGGCTTAGTAATTGTTGTTGTAAGTGTTGATATGGAACATCAAAAAATCGTTTCTGGTCCTGATATTATTTCACGAGGTTTTGTTTACATGCGTGAATCAGGTACGATGATTAATGAAGCGCAAAAAATGCTAAATCGCCATCTTAATGAATCGATTCAAGGTAAAACGCCACAATGGACTGAGCTGAAAAATGATATTACAGACGTTTTAGGACCTTATCTATTCGAAAAAACAAAGCGTCGACCAATGATTTTACCAATCATTATGGAAGTGTAATCTATTGTGCTAATAAGCTACGCAAAATAAACGTAGCCTCTGCCTGTAGACAAACTCGGACAATTTCGAGTTTGTCTACAGGCTTTTTTCTTATTTCTGAATACAACCTGTGTATACACGCTGTCCGCTGGCAGTAGCGCTTAACGACATGACAATCTACGATAACAATCACTAGCGATAGCATACTGACATTGTTCACTGTGATGTTGCAAGTCACATTTTAGGAAAAAATTTTGTTTCTTTCGTAAATTTCGGAACCTCTTTTGTTATTTAACGTATATAGTAACACCACATCAAAGCTAAACATTTTTATGTTAAATGTATCCCCATTCCTAAAAAGCTGTGAATACTTCAAATTAATTGTCCATACAAAAAAAAGAATTGTCCACCATGTCCTGTGAACAACTCTATCCCATGTTTAAAACTTAAAATATTTATTTATTACATAAGCAACCCATTGACAATCTTGCCTTAACCGGATATTTTCAATCAACCCTTTAATTATTGGTGTGCTGTATGTTGTCTGCTCTACTTGTTCTTTTAATAGCTCAAGTGATTCACGTTCAAGAGATTCTTCTAACATTTCTATACTCTGTTCAATTAAATGCAACAATGACTCCTTTGTAATGAACTCCTGATCACAAGGTTTAGATACCAACTGAATGAGCTCTTCTGTAATAAAAGGGATTGTTGTATGACGCGCTATAATATCCGTCTTTTCCGCTAAGGATCTAGCTAATTGGTCCAAGTCTAGCGGAAGATTAGAGAAAAGAAAAAGTTGTGCATAGCTTTTCATGAACCCTTTTATACAATACATCACATCATATTTATTTTTTTGTAGTGCTTCACCATATAGTTGTTCAAGCATGTAGACAATTGACTTTGACATATCCAATTCGTAAGCATTCACTTTATGAAATAATTCTTTCTTTTTAACAAATACTTTTTCATTAAAAAAAACGCGAGCAGATGCAGAATGCTTTTTGAACGCTTGAAAAATACTTTTATAGAATTCAACAAGTAAAATATCTTTACTGAGCGAACTTCTGACTACTTGGTCAACATCGGTAATAAACTGCTGTAAAAAGTAGTCCACCATCGAGAAAACAAGTTCATCTTTTGTTTTGAAGGACAAATAAAATGCACCTTTTGAAATCCCACAACGTTCCGTGATTTGCTGAACAGATGTAGCTTCAAAGCCTTGTTCAGAAAATAGCTCCAATGCCTTCTCCATAATAAGTTGCTTTTTTAACATATTTTTAATTCTCTCCTAGCGTATTTCATTGACAAATGACCGAGTAGTCATTATTATAAATAATTGAATCTAGTAAGTCAATAAAGGGTAGGTGTGAAAGTGAAAGGTTTAGTTAATTTCGTATTAAAAAACAAACTCGCAGTATGGTTATTAACAATTATCATCACTGTCTCAGGTATTTATTCAGGCACACGTATGAAAATGGAGTCGATTCCTGATATTTCGATTCCATACTTAATTGTAATGGGCGTTTATCCTGGTGCAACTCCAGAACAAGTCATGAACGATCTGTCCATACCATTTGAAAAATCCATTGAAAGTTTAGAAGATGTAAAGGCAGTTTACTCAACCTCCTCATCAAACGTTGCACAAGTACAAGTTGAGTATGACTACGGCATCGACATGGATGAGAAAAAACGTCAGTTAGAATCGGCTTTAGATAATGTGACACTACCTGAAGGTGCACAAGAGCCTACTATTATGGCCATTAGTATGAACATGATGCCAGTTATCGCTTTATCAGTAAGTAGCTCTGATGAAGATATCGTTGAACTAACTTCAACAGTAGAAGAGATTCTACTTCCTAAAATCGAAAAAATTGATGGTGTTGCTTCAGCAACCATTACAGGACAGCACATTGAGCAAGTATCGTTTAAATACGATGAAGAAAAAATGGCTGCACTTGGCCTTACAGAGGATTCTGTAAAGCAAATGATTCAAGCAAGTGACATGGCATTATCACTTGGTTTATATGAGTTTACTGTTGGTGAACAGGCCGTTTCTGTAGATGGTAAAGTCAAATCAGTAGAAGAATTAAAAGAATTATTAATCCCTGTAACACCTTCAGCTACACAACCTTCCCCATTCGTTCGTTTAGGTGATATTGCCACGATTGAAGTCGAAGGTAAAGTACAATCTGTTTCACGTACAAACGGTAAAGATGCCATCGCGATTCAAATCGTAAAAGGTCAAGATGCCAATACCGTAACAGTTGTAAATGCAGTAAAAGCTCTTATTAAAGATGAAGAAAAAGCGATTGATGGTTTAAACATTGACATCTCACTGGACCAAGGTGCTCCGATTGAAGATTCAGTGTTCACAATGATCGAAAAAGCGGTGTTCGGTGGTGCCATTGCCGTACTGATCATTTTACTATTCTTACGTGATTTCAAATCAACCATCATTTCTATTATTTCTATCCCAGTTTCTGTGTTTATGGCATTACTATTACTGAACTGGATGGATATTACGTTAAATATTATGACACTCGGTGCAATTACAGTTGCCATTGGTCGTGTAATCGATGACTCCATCGTTGTTGTAGAAAATATTTATCGACGAATCCATTTAAAGCAAGAAAAAATGACTGGTCGCGCACTTATTCGTGAAGCGACAATTGAAATGTTCAAACCAATCCTTTCTTCTACATTAGTAACAGTTGCAGTATTTGCTCCCCTTATTTTTGTAGGTGGTATGGTTGGTGAATTATTTATGCCGTTCGCTTTAACAATGTCATTTGCTTTAGGGGCATCATTATTAGTTGCAATTACAATCGTACCAGCGCTATCTCATTTCCTATTCCGTAAGAAATTATACGGTGAGAAAAAAGAAAGCCAGCATCAAGAGGTAGGTAAACTAGCTACTTGGTATAGAGGTATATTAGAAAAAGCTTTAAATCATAAATTCATTACTTCGGCTATTGCGGTTGTAATGCTTGTTGGTTCTCTTGCTTTAACGCCATTAATCGGCTTTAGCTTCATGGGTTCTCAGGAAGAAAAGGTTATGTATTTAACGTATACTCCTGCTACGGGTGAGCTTATGGATGAGACAGAAGCCAATGTTGCCGCAGTAGAAAAAGAATTAATGAAACGTAAAGATATTGATATCTTACAGGTGTCCATTACTGATGCTACAAACGCAGATCCAGCTACAATGATGATGGGTGGCGGTGCTGGCGGTGCCTTAATGTACCTAATCTTCGATCCAGATATGAAAGATTTCCCTGGTGCACGTGAAGACGTTGAAGATTATATATTTAACATCGGTCAGTCCGGTGAATGGAAAACACAAAACTTCTCATCTATGTCTATGTCTTCAAACGAAGTCAGCTACACATTATATAGTGAAAATCTAGATAATCTTCGTGAAGCAGTAAAACAAGTAGAAGGCGCACTAAAAGATGTGGACGGTTTAGAAGATATTAAATCTGATAACGAAGATCCATATATAGAGCACGTATTAAAAGTAGATCAGAAAAATGTCTTACAATATGGTTTAACAACTGCACAAATTGTAATGGCTTTAAATACTACGTCGTCGCAAGAAGTTTTAACAACGGTTGAGCACGATGGTCAAGACATTAATGTAATCGTGCAACGCGAAGCAAAAGCAGCAGCATTATCATTGGATGATGTCTTAGCAACTGAAATTAAAACTGCTTTAGGTACAACAATGACAATCGGTGAATTAGTGGAAGTAGAAGAGGGTACTACACTAAATTCATTATCTCGTTCGAAAGGTGAATACTTTGCAACGGTTTCAGGTACCATTATCGGCGATGATATTTCAAAAGCATCATCTGCAGCCGATAAAAAAATCGATGAATTAGACTTACCTAAAGGTGTAACAACTGGCGTAGCTGGTGTTGCTGCTGATATGGCAGAAACATTTACACAACTTGGTATCGCTATGCTAGCAGCAATCGCTATTGTGTACTTCATTCTTGTTGTAACATTTGGTGAAGGTTTAGCACCGTTTGCCATCCTATTCTCATTACCATTCGCTGTCATTGGTGCATTTGTTGGTCTATATGTGACAGGTCAAACGATTTCCGTGTCAGTTATGATGGGTCTATTAATGTTAATTGGTATCGTCGTAACTAATGCCATTGTCCTTGTAGACCGTATCATTCACATGGAACGTGACGGACTACAAATGCGTGAAGCAATTTTAGAAGCGGGTGCAACTCGTTTACGCCCAATCTTAATGACTGCCATTGCTACAATCGGCGCAATGTTACCAATGGCATTCGGTAGCGGCGGGAGTGGTCTGATTTCCAAAGACCTTGCCATCACTGTAATCGGCGGTTTATTATCTTCAACATTACTAACATTAGTAGTTGTACCAATCGTATATGAACTGCTATCAAAAATGTTAAAGAAAAATCGTAAAGATATTGAAGAAAATTAATCATTAAAATCTAGATGATGAACATGTAAATGAGGTCATTCCGTTAATGGAACGACCTCATTTTTACTTATCATCAAATCGCCAACCAAACAATTTCTCCAATATAAGAAAAACCACAACCAACTTCCTCGTATTATTGGACAAATTTAGAACCTGCGTAAAATCTACCATCTATATAATCCTCAATGGTGTCCAATACATGCTGGAACATGCTTTTATTTTTATTTGCCAACAATAACAGACCATGCTACTATTAACATAACTTTTAAGAAATGGAGGTTTTCCTAGATGCCAGGTAGATTTC
The DNA here is from genome assembly GCF_049058285.1 of Lysinibacillus sp. UGB7. NCBI lineage: Bacteria > Bacillati > Bacillota > Bacilli > Caryophanales > Bacillaceae > Lysinibacillus > Lysinibacillus sp. UGB7. Next base: position 14,543 of record NZ_JBMGUV010000054.1, on the reverse strand, counting down.
GATTCCATAATTTGAACCGTTAATTGAATACGTTCAAAGCTTTGCCTGCTGTGCAGAGTAAATGGGATTGGTATTGGTCTGCCTATTTTAGGAAAATCTTCGTTTTACGTTTATGTAAAAAGAGGGCTAGTCGCCCTCTTTTTGTTGTCTCTAAATTTAAAATGGCTATTTATACAATCAGTGGGGGTTTTCTTCATCTCCCACTGATTGGTAGTTAATGCGGGAAAATTAATCTGGCTATTTTTGATTGAACGACATGGAGAGGAAAGGTTCAATGAAATGATTTCAGGTATAATTTTTTTATTTGAGTGCCGATTATTTAGAAGTTATCTAATATTTTTTCCCAAAATATAATGAGCCTCTTTCAAGACTTTAGACCTCCCTCTTATTCTCAGCACAGGCAGATACCCTGTGTTTTTTTATTTAACTGAAAGGAATGATTTTTGAATGACGCAAACAAATGCAATGGAAAATTGGAGAAGGAATATTATCCTTTTCTTAGGTAGCCAAACCATCTCCCTTTTTGGTTCCTCACTCGTACAATATGCCATCACGTGGTACATCACGTTAAGCACACAATCAGGTGTCATGATGACAATCTCTATTATTTGCGGTTTCTTACCTACATTCTTCCTATCACCGATTGCTGGTGTTTGGGCAGATCGTTATAATCGCAAATGGTTAATAATTCTGGCTGATGGCATGATTGCCCTCTCCACACTTCTTTTAGCAATTTTATTTTTACTGGGCCATGACTCACTTTGGTTGCTATTTGCCATATCTGCCATTCGCGCAATAGGTGCTGGCATTCAAACACCTGCAGTCGGTGCAATTCTTCCACAAATTGTTCCTGAAGATAAACTAATGAAAGTAAATGGTACAAACGGCAGTATTCAAGCTTTTGTGATGATTATCTCTCCAATGGCTAGTGGCGCATTATTGACACAAGCTTCGTTGGAATCGATTTTCTTTATCGATGTCATTACAGCCGCAATTGCAATTAGTACATTACTGGTATTTTTGCATGTTCCTATACATGCCAAAGCCGCTCAAAAGCAAACTACAGGCTATTTTACTGATATGAAACAAGGATTTACGTACATTAAAGAACATAATTTCTTGAAAAGGTTTTTTATCTTTGTTGCATTCTTTATGATACTAGCTGCACCTGCCGCGTTCTTAACTCCATTACAGGTGACACGAAGCTTCGGTAATGATGTTTGGCGCCTAACAGCTATCGAAATTACATTTGCCTTGGGTATGTTAATTGGTGGGATATTGATGGCTTCATGGGGTGGCTTTAAAAACAAAGTGCATACTATGACACTTGCAACATTATTATTTGGTGCCTGTACTGTTGTACTTGGTATCATGCCAGTCTTTTCATTGTACCTTGCCTTCATGGCGATTACAGGGATATCCATGCCTGTATTCAATACCCCTGCCACAGTTTTACTGCAAGAGAAGGTGGAAGGGGATTATTTAGGCAGAGTTTTTGGAGTGCTTGGTATGATTTCCACATCCATGATGCCATTAGGAATGCTGATTTTTGGACCTATCGCTGATGTAATTGCTATTGAATGGTTACTTATAGGAACGGGTGCCCTATTATTTATCCTAGGATTTTTCTTACTTGGTAATAAGGCATTACTAGCAGCTGGCGCACCTTCTACAAAACATACAAACGACTAAAAAGGGATTCACTTTTTATGGTCATTTATCTAATCTAGCATGTTTAAACTCTATTAAATGAGTGAATGACATAGGTAAGAGGTGAGCAAAAATGGATGAGAAGAAACAAGCCCATACACGCCGTACTAACAATCCAGATGTATTAGATACAGATAAAGAAAGTATTTTCGACAAGCATGAAGATATGAAAACGGTGGATCCGATACCTGTTGAAGAATTAAATGACAAGGTTAAGGATGAGAAAAATAAAACAAAAACAAAAAATACATCTGCCACAGATAAGCGTTATTAAATCGCGAATAAAAGATTGCCCCAGAAAATCTGTACCTACAGAGCTCGATGGGGCAATTTCTCAATGCAAAAATTACATATTTTGTTATAATGGCATTACTTTTAGTTTACAGTAGCTTTGACATATAATATTCATCCACATAGCTACCATTGACACATAAGGAATGTCGCTTTGTCCCTTCTATCTCAAAGCCCATTTTTTTATATAATGCAACACCTACCGTATTATCCACCATAACTGTAAGTTCCAGACGATGTATGCCTTTGTCTTTTGCCCAGTCATCTAATTTGGTAAATAATGCTGTACCTATTCCTCTACCTCTAAAATCACTGTGGATACCAATTACAATATAAGCTCGATGTGCTATTCTAGAAGGAGTATCTCCTTGAACAATTAAATAACCAACAATTTTATGTTCTATTTCAGCAATGAATAATGCCGAATTGAACTTATTACAAATTTTATCAATGAATATTGCAAATTGTTTGGGTTCTAGCTTGCGTTCACCATGACCGAATAACATGAAATTAGACTCTTCCGCATTTCTCATCACAGCAATTATTCCTTCAGCATCTTCTCGTCTCGCTTCTCTAATTAGCATAATTAAGTCTCCTTTCGTACTAATACTTTATGGCTGAATTTTTCTAATACCTTTATTTTTTGCATAACTAAATTTCCATGTAAACGACTGAGTGCTCTATTTGCTGTCGGAGTTTCTGCTATCAAGTGACTACTAACCAAGATGATAGACCGATAAGTTTAACACTATCATAACTATAATAGACACTAGAAAAAATGACTCCAGCGCATACCGAAGTCTTTAATTACCACCTAAATGGCACATCCATTTTATTTTTAGGGAGCAGTTCAAGCTTTTTTGTTTTAGATATAATAACGATGAATAGGACGTCCGACACTGCCATACTGAATATCAACCTTTAGCAAATTCTGCTTTTCTAAAAAGTCTAAATAGCGCCGAGCTGTAACACGCGCTGTACCAATATAGGTTGATACTTCCTCCGCCGATACCGCCTCTTTGCTTCCCTGAATATACGCAAGTACTTTATCTAGCGTAGCACGGTTAAAGCCCTTCGGTAACTCATCAATCTCTATTGTCTGATTCACTTGTGGGGCGGATGTTCGCTCAGGGATACGCTGTTGCATCAGATGATCGACATCATGTTGCGTTAAATCTTGCATGCCTGTTATTTTCACTTTATACGCTTGATAATTTTTTAACGTTTGCTCAATGCGTTCAAATGTAAAGGGCTTCATAATATAATCATAGACACCTAAATGCAAAATTCGTTGTACTGTTGGCATATCATTTGCTGCCGTCACAGCGATGACGTCGACTGCAAGATGCTCCTCACGAATTTTCCCTAATGTTATGATACCATCCTGCTCGGGCATAAAAATATCCATAAAAACAAGCTCAGGTTTTAATTCTTTAATTTTGTCAATTCCTTCAATACCGTTGCCTGCATAGCCAACTAGCGAAAATCCTTCGATTTGTTCGATGAATTGCCTATTCACTTCTCGTACCATCGGATCGTCTTCTATCAGTAACACGTGAATTATATCCATCTATTTTCCCCCTAACTCAAATAAAATTAAAAAACTTGTCCCTTTCATATACTCGCTCTTCACTTCAATTTCTCCGTTGCCCTTATTCACAATTTCATAAATTAAATGTAAGCCAATACCACGATTTTCACTTGCTTTTGTTGAAAATCCATTTTCAAACATACGAGTTTGTACATCTTCCGTCATACCAATACCATTATCTGATACAGCAATCGCTAACATACCGTCATGCTCATCAACAGAAATAGATACATATTTATCGTCTTTAGATAGAATATTTAATGCTTCAAAGGCATTTTCGATTAAATTGCCAAACAACACAACAAAATCATGATGGTCTAAAAGAGGTGGAAAGCTTTTAAAATGGCTTTTGCGATCAATTTCTACTTGAATACCTAATTCTTTGCCGTAACTGATTTTACTCAACAATAGCCCTGAAATGTTTTCATTATGAAAACGTTCATTAAAAAATTTCGTTAAAGAGGCCTCGTTTTCAGTTGCAGTTGTTACGTATTCTAGTGCCTGCTTCGTATGGCCTAACTGCAATAACCCAGCAATGGTATGAAGTTTATTTTTATGTTCATGTGTTTGTACACGAAGTGCCTGTACAAATGCTTTTACCCCTGTTACTTCTTCAGCGAGTTTTTTCACTGCTGTTAAATCCTTAAACATTGCCACCGCACCAACTAACTCACCATTTACTATAATTGGTACGCGATTGCTCAAAATACTATGATGGTTAATGTATAGCTCTTGGTTATAAACAGGCGATGCTGTTTCTACAATTTCAGGGAGACGAGTATCAGGCAAAACATCGTATATCTTTTTGCCAATACAAACCTCCGTTTTTTTAGCTACCCCTAAAATAGCAGCAGCTTTTTCGTTAAAAATTGTAATATTCATTTCCTTATCAACTGCAATAATACCCTCATGCATAGCATTAAAGGTTTCTGTTCGCTCTACATACATCTTCGCAATCTCATGAGGTTCAAGTCCAAACATTTGTTTTTTTATGTGTCGTCCGAGTGTATATGCGCCCCAAATACTAAAAACAAGTGATAGTAAAACGGTAATAAGGATTTCACGCTCATAATTTTGTAGCATTTTTATGAATGTGGGCAATGGATAACCGACAACGACAATACCCACCTGTTCTTTGGCGTCATCTACTACAGGTACAAAAGCACGAATCATCACACCAGCTTCACCACGTGCCTTTGAAACATAAAAATGCTCACTGAATGCTGCATTGAGATCCCATGATTCACTGCGCACACCTAACTCCTTACTCACTGGATGCGAAAGCTTAACCCGATCCATGTTCATCACAACAATGTACTCTGCCTTATTAATAACACGAATGCCATCTACAATTGCATTGACATTTTTCGCTGCTTCTGAAATATTGTCATTTTTCAAGTGCATACTTAGCTCTGGCATATTTGATACCGTTCGCGCAACGAGCATTGCACGCTGTCCAAAATCCTTTTCTTGCTCGGCTAGTAAATTACCAAGTACAAAAATGCCGCCAAGTAAAAAGGAGAACACAATGATTAAAAATGTCACTAACAGTATTTTGCCGTTCACGGGCATTTTCATCATTTGGCTATTCATTCCTTTCGTTTTGCAACTACACAATGATACAAACGGTCGTTCTATGCTTTTAAGATTATCGTCAAAAAATTCTTTTGACAACACTTTTACGCCTCACAATCAGTAGCTTCTTATGAACTTTATGAACAATATTACAAAATTTTAATATAAAACTAACTCTATTGAGTACTAAATATTTTTGTATTATAACAATACAAAAGCACTTCAAGCGTACCATAACAGTTTAAACAGTTGAAAATACTAGATTTCTAGTATGTTGTTGATTAATGTACTTAATGAACGTTATGTTTCTTATTTTCTAAATCTCATTTTTCAAAAAGTATTCGATATGATGTTGTTAGTGAAAACGATAACAAAGAGAAAATTTAGAAATGAGGTAGCATAAAATGAAATTACTGAAAAATTTGACTATTCAAGTTATTGTCGCTATTATTTTAGGGATTATTGTTGGCGCCATTTTCCCTGAATTTGGCGCAAGTCTTAAAATCTTGGCAGACTTATTCATCAAGCTTATTAAAATGTTAATCGCACCAATTATATTCTTAACAGTTGTTATTGGCATTGGTAGCATGGGCGATATGAAAAAGGTCGGAAAAATCGGCGGAAAGGCATTACTTTATTTCGAAATCGTGTCGACGATTGCTTTAGCAATTGGTATTGCGGTTGCATTAATTGTTAGCCCTGGTACTGGTTTAGATACATCAGGCGCTGCCGATGCTGATATTTCAAAATATACAACAGCAGCAGCAGAATCTGAACAAGGCTTAGGTGCTTTCATTTATAGCATCATTCCTGAAAACGTAGTAGGAGCATTAGCAACTGGACAACTTCTACCAGTATTATTCTCAGCAATCTTGTTTGGTTTAGCAGCCGCATCAATTGGAGCACCTGCTAAACCTGTCATTACATTTTTTGAACAAGTGGCAGAAATTTTCTTCAAAATCGTAAGTATGGTTATGAAAATATCACCAATCGGTGCATTTGGCGCGATGGCCTATACAATTGGTAATTTCGGTTTAAAATCATTAGGAAACTTAGGTTTATTAATGGCAGCGGTATATATTACAATGTTCTTATTTGTCGTATTAATTTTGGGATCAATTGCGAAATTTTTTGGCTTTAACATTTTTAAATTTATTGCCTACATTAAAGATGAGATTTTCTTAGTAATCGGTACATCTTCATCTGAATCGGCTTTACCGTCTATGATGCGTAAATTAGAGAATTTCGGTTGTTCAAAGCAAGTTGTTGGTTTAGTTGTACCTACAGGATACTCCTTCAACCTAGATGGAACTTCAATTTACCTTTCTATGGCAGCATTATTTATTGCACAAGCCTATGGAATGGACTTGACTTGGATTCAAATCATTACACTACTTGGGATTTTAATGATTACATCTAAAGGAGCAGCTGGTGTGACTGGCTCTGGCTTTATCACATTAGCAGCGACACTAGCAGCCTTTCCAATGATTCCAGTTGAAGGAATTGCACTATTAATTGGGGTCGACCGTTTCATGTCAGAGGCACGTGCCGTAACAAATTTAATTGGTAACGGGGTCGCTTGCGTTGTCGTATCAAAGTCTGAAAAAGAATTTGACCTAGACATGCAAGAACGTGCATTACAAGGTAAAGCAACGATTGTATCCTGATAGGAAAGGGTAGTGAAAACAGCATTATGCTGTTTCACTACCCTTTTTATTTTCCATAGTATTCAAGTGGATGAATGCTTTTTTTACCTCTTACTTATAACGGGGTTCCTAACACAAAGCCCCCACCTTCTTTTTAATCTCTCATCGCTTTTTTCACAAAACGATTTATATCGACATCTGCACCTATTAGAAGCATGATGTCTCCTAACAAAATTTTATCGCTCGCTTGTGGTGAAACAATAATATCTGTACCACGTTTAATACCAACTATGTTAATGCCATACTTTGCACGAATATCAAGGTCCATAATGGAGTAGCCTGCAATGGCATCATTTGCTTTTAACTCCATTATGGAATGCTCATCGGATAACTCCAAATAATCGAGCACTGTATTTGATAACATGTTATTGGCAATACGAATACCCATGTCGCGCTCAGGGTGGACGACAAAGTCAGCGCCAATTTTACGCAGTACTTTTTCATGATAGTCATTTTGAGCTTTCACTGTAATTTGTTCTACACCTAGCTCTTTTAAAATAATGGTCGTCAAGATACTTGCTTGAATATCCTCGCCAATGGCCACGATGACATGCTCAAAATTACGAATGCCTAATGAATTTAGTACGGATTCATCTGTTGAATCCGCAATGACTGCTTGAGTGGCAATCGCAGCGAATTCATCCACACGCTCTGAGGAGTTGTCAATCGCCATTACTTGTGCACCCTGACTCATTAATTCACGAACAATGCTACCACCGAAACGTCCCAGTCCAATGACAGCAAACTCTTTTTTCATCATTAAAAATCCCTCCGAAAACTACAATTACTTTTAGTTTAACGTATTCTTTGTCATATGTATCGTCAAAACAGGAGACTATTCGTCACTCTAAGTATACTAGCTATTATTTTCGATAATCTTGTTAGGTCATTACTTTTAAATAAAGAATTGGCCAAACATTTATCGTGCGTATGGACGGCTAAATTCCATCAATCGTATAACGTGTCATTTTTTCTTTTAAAAAAAGACGAGGATTTAAAATATCCCCGCCTTCATAAATATTATACTTAAGCGTTACGCATTTCATCTAGCACACGATTTACACGTTTTTCTAGCATTTTCATACCGCTTCCACCAGCCTGCATATGACGAAGCTGACCGTCTTTATCGAAAACGAAATACGCTGGTACGTATTGGTTTTGGAATGCATCTGTTAGCTTCATTTCGCTATCTACAAAGATTGGTTGCACGATGTCATGTTCAGCAGCTACGGCTTTAATTATCTCTAAATCTGTATCTGCTTCAGACCGTGGCATATGCACAGCAACAACATTTAGTTCATCTTTGTACTGATCACGGAAATTATTCACGTCTGGCATAGCTTCTTTACATAAATGACAGCTTACGGACCAAAAGTGAATTAATGTTGGTTTTTCGCCTACTAAATCTGCTTTTGTCACTTCACCATTTAACCAAGTTGTTGCGCCTGCAAGTTCAGGCATTCGTTCTCGAAGTTTCATCAAAAATCCTCCCCTATTGTATCCATTACGGTCTCGGCGTAATTGCGTCCGAATTTTTATCGAACTTGCTCGATACATTCTAAAAAATACACGACATCCGCCGGAGGCTTAACTTTATTCACTAGGGATGCATTAGATTCCCTCTGTACAGTAGAAACCCTCGATGCTTCCAAAGAGATGGGCTCTCTGCTAAATAAAGAATAAATATCCCCACAAACTATGTCGTGGGGACGTACTATTCATTTTAAGATTAAAGAGTTGCTTGACCTGGACGCCAGTTTGCTGGGCAAAGACCACCAGTTTGTAAAGCTTGAAGTACACGTAAAGTTTCATCTACGTCACGACCGATGTTATTATCGAATACTGTTTGGTATTTTAGTTCGCCAGCTGGGTCGATGATAAATAAACCACGTAATGCGATACCTTCTTCTTCAATTAACACACCATATTCTTTTGAAATTGTGTGGTTTGTATCCGCTGCTAAAGGGTATTTTAAATCGCCAAGGCCATTTTGAGTGCGGTCAGTGTTAATCCAAGCTAAATGCGTATGGATTGTATCCGTAGATACACCGATTATTTCTGCGTCTAAGTCTTCGAACTCATCATAACGATCGCTCATTGCCGTAATTTCTGTTGGACATACGAAAGTGAAGTCCATTGGATAGAAGAAAAGTACAGTCCATTTGTCTTGTGCTTTAATTTCTTCTAAAGATACTTTACCAAAAGTTTTGTCTGGAAGTACTGCTTCCATTGTGAAGTTTGGTGCTTGTTTGCCTACCATACGTTCTGCCATTGTTATATCCCTCCGAATAAATATGTAGTTAGATATTCCATTCGCACTTGCGAACTCGTCTTCTACGATAGCAAAGAAATCGTAGTTTTTCAACGAAGTACACTTCGCCATGCTCCTGGTTACCAGTATGTTGACAAATATTTGTCAAATACCCAAACTTATTCATTCCTACATCTTATTTATTCGCTACTTTTCACAATTTTATTCTAGAATATACAAAAATTTTAGACATCATTCTCGGGCATCTTTTTCGTGAAAATTATCCTATTTTTTCATCAAAAACGATTGCAAATTCTTTATTATTATGTATAATAGTAATGTTTTTAGTAAACTAAAAGTTTCGTTAAAGTAAACTTCATTTTCTGAAAGTTTATGATTGCTAAACTTCTTCTAGGAGGGAAAAGATGCAAATTGGGGGAAAAATTAAAGCGCTTCGTTTGAAAAAAGGTCTCACCCAAGAAGAACTTGGAGAACGTACAGATTTAAGTAAAGGCTATATTTCACAATTGGAGCGTGATTTAAATTCACCTTCCATTGAAACACTATTTTCATTATTAGAAGTTTTAGGATCAACTCCTAAGGAATTTTTTGATGATGAAGCACCCGAACAAAAGGTCGTATATACCGAAGAAGATCAATCTATTTATACAGACGAAGAAAAAAAATATGAAATTCAATGGCTTATTCCAACATCAAATGAAAAAGAAATGGAGCCTATTTTCCTGACACTAGATGCTGGCGGTGAATTCAAACATTTCGAGCCGTCGTTATCAGAAACATTTATTTATATTGTCAAAGGGCGTATACGTCTTGTTTTGGGGAAAGAACAATATATAGCTAGTGAAGGCAATGCGCTCTACTTTGACGCAGCTGATCATCATCAAATTTTTAACGCGCATGACGATGAAACGAAAATTTTACTCGTCGCAACGGATTCATACTTATAGCTTAAGGAGGCGCATCAATGACAACGAATTCAATTATCCGCTTTGAAAATGTTTCTAAATCTTATAATGACGGCACTGTCGTCTTAAAAAATATTAACCTGGAGCTTGAAAAAGGAAAGTTCTATACATTACTTGGTCCATCTGGTTGTGGCAAAACAACGATTTTGCGTATTATTGCAGGATTTACTGAACCAACAACAGGTGATGTGTTTTTCCACGATAAAAAAATCAATGCAGTACCAGCAAACGAACGCCAAGTGAATACAGTATTTCAAGATTATGCATTGTTCCCACATTTGAATGTTTTTGAAAATGTCGCATTTGGTCTACGTATTAAAAAATTAGCTGAAAATGAAATCAAAGAACGTGTCACAGAAGCCCTAAAGTTCGTCAACTTAGCGGGCTATGGTAACCGTGAAATCTCTGAGATGTCTGGTGGTCAACGCCAACGTGTCGCAATTGCCCGTGCCATTGTAAATGATCCAGAGGTTATTTTACTCGACGAGCCACTGTCTGCCTTAGATTTAAAACTACGTACGGAAATGCAGTATGAGTTACGTGAATTACAGCAACGCCTTGGTAAGACTTTTGTCTTCGTCACGCACGACCAAGAAGAAGCTTTAGCAATGAGTGATGAAATTTTTGTTCTCAGTGAAGGCCAAATTCAACAATCTGGTACACCTGTAGATATTTATGATGAGCCAATTAACCGCTTTGTTGCTGACTTTATCGGAGAATCAAACATCGTACCTGGTGTAATGATCGCTGACTTTAAAGTTGAATTTGCTGGTAAGATTTTCGAATGTGTTGACCAGGGGATGAAATCAAATGAAAAAATCGATATTGTCATCCGTCCTGAAGATTTGGAAATGACAACAGTCGATAAAGGGAAACTAATCGTTAAAGTAGATACACAATTATTCCGTGGGGTACATTATGAGTTATCTACTTACGATAAGGACGGCAATGAGTGGCTTGTGCATTCTCTGAAAAAAGCTGAAGTAGGGACAGAAATCGGTTTAGACTTTGATCCAGAAGCAATCCATGTTATGCGCTTAAATGAGACAGAGGAAGAATTTGATAAACGCTTAGAAGCCTATGGAGACGACGAAGATGCAAACTAAGACATCAAAATCTGCGTTATTTCCATATGTCTTATGGATTGCATTATTTGTTATCGCGCCGATTGCCCTCGTTGTGTACTATTCCCTACTAGATATTCATGGCAATTTTACGTTCGATAACTATAAAGCGTTCTTTTCGTCTGTTTATTTAAAAATGACTCTTAGTTCATTCTGGTATGCATTTTTAATTACGTTCTTTACATTATTAATTTCCTATCCGACAGCTTATTTTTTAACGAAAACAAAGCATAAACAACTTTGGCTATTACTTATTATTATTCCTTCTTGGATTAATCTTTTATTAAAAACATACGCATTTATCGGGATTTTTGGTTTATACGGCCCAATTAATGCAGTTATTGAAGTTTTTGGTTTTGACCCAAAACAGATGCTTTTCACAGATCTTAGCTTTGTCTTCGTATCTGTTTATATTTTCATTCCTTTTATGATTTTACCGATTTTCAATTCATTGGACCGCTTAAATCCAACGTTGATTTACGCAGCACGTGATTTAGGAGCTTCTGCTTTTACAACTTTCCGTCGTGTTGTGCTACCACTAACGTTGGATGGTGTTAAATCAGGTATACAGGTTGTTTTTATCCCTGCATTATCCCTTTTCATGATTACACGCTTAATCGCAGGTAACCGAGTGATTACACTTGGTACAGCGATTGAACAGCAATTCCTTGTAACACAAAATTGGGGGATGGGTTCAACAATTGCGGTATTCTTAATTTTATTCATGGTCATCATTATGTTAATTACAGGGCAAAAAGATAAAGGAGGTCGCGTACGATGACAAAACTATCTACATCAGCAAAGATCTATTTAACAATGGTTTTTATCGTCTTATATGCGCCTATTCTTTACTTGGTCTTTTACTCGTTTAATAGTGGCGGCTCAATGAATAACTTCGAATCCTTTACATTAGAGCATTACAAAGCGGTCTTTGAGGATTCCAGACTACTTGTTATTTTAATTAATACAGTAATTGTAGCTTTGCTTTCTGCCCTAATCTCTACAATTATCGGTACATTAGGTGCAATTGGGATCGTCACAGTAAAAGATTCAAAAATGCGTAATACATTACTTTCGTTAAATAATGTGTTGATCGTAAGCCCAGATGTTATTATCGGTGCAAGCTTTTTAATATTATTCACAATGGTTGGCATTAAATTAGGCTTCGCTTCTGTATTATTGGCACATGTAGCGTTTAGTGTACCGATCGTTGTTTTAATGGTCCTACCAAAACTATTAGAGATGAATAAATCATTAATCGATGCCGCATTAGATCTTGGTGCAACGAAAAAAGATATCATGATGCGCGTTATTTTACCTTATATTAAACCTGGTATTTTTGCGGGATTCTTCCTCGCTTTAACGTATTCACTGGACGACTTTGCGGTGACATTTTTCGTGACAGGTAACGGCTTTAGTACATTATCTGTGGAAATTTATTCGATGGCACGTGCGGGTATCTCCTTAACAGTAAACGCCATTTCAGGGTTAGTATTTTTCGTCACTGTGCTCGTCGTTGTTGGCTATTATTTCATGACAAGCCGTGCTAGTAAAAGAACGGAGGGACAACAATGAAGCAATTAATTCAAGCGACTATCGCAATACTTGTCGTTTCCGCCCTGTTAATGTACGCTGCTGATGCCATGAGTGCTGGTGGTGGAAAAAGTGGCAAAAATACATTGACCATTTTTAACTGGGGAGAATATATTGACCCTGATTTGTTGAAACAATTTGAAAAAGAAGCAGGCATCCATGTCATTTATGAAACCTTCGACTCAAATGAAGCCATGATGACGAAAATCCAGCAAGGTGGTACTGCTTACGATATTGCAGTACCTTCTGAATACATGATTGAAAAAATGAAGGAAGAAGATTTACTTATTCCTTTAGATAAAACGAAAATCCCTAATATTACAAATATTGACCCTTATTTTTTAGATTTACCATTTGATGATGACAATAAATATTCTGTTCCGTACTTTTGGGGAACAGTCGGCATCGTCTATAATCCAAGTCTTGTCGGCGATTTAGACTTCTCTTCTTGGGAAGATTTGTGGGATCCTTCATTAAAGCGTAAAGTCTTTTTAGTAGACGGTGCACGCGAAGTAATTGGCATGGGCTTAAACAGCCTTGGCTATTCTCTAAACTCTTTAAATGATAAGGAACTGCGTCAGGCTACAGATAAACTAATAACTCTTGCACCAAATGTCAAAGCAATTATTGGCGATGAAATTACGCCACTAATGATTAATAATGAAGCGACTGTTGCCCTTACTTGGTCTGGTCAAGCAGCAGATATGATGTTCGAAAATGAGGCGTTAGACTTTGCTGTACCGGATGAAGGCTCTAACTTATGGTTTGATAATATGGTCATTCCAAAAACTTCAAAAAATATTGATGGTGCACATGCCTTTATTAACTTTATGTTGGATGCTGACTCTTCAGCTGCAAATGCCGATTATGTAGGTTATTCTACGCCTAATATTGCGGCGATGGACTTAATGGATGAAGAAGTGGTTACTGATGAACGCTACTACCCTTCAGAAGAACAACGGGACACTTTAGAAGTATATAAAAACCTAGGTCCTGATTACTTAGGAAAATACAATGAGCTGTTTTTAGAATTTAAGATGAGTATTCGATAGACGACAAAAGGTATTCGGAATGATCACATTCCGAATACCTTTTTAAATTTTATCAGAAATAGTAGTGACAAATGGCCCCTATTAACGAGAGTCGTACTCTTCTGCCAATTTTGGCCTTTGCCATATCCATTTAGCTAGCTTCTTCAAATACATGGCAACAATAATTAGTATCGCCTGCATGGACAATTTTTATGACGTAAATGATCGACTTCTTCCACATACGCCCAAATAGGACGTTCAATGATTTCCCACGATGCTTACTCGTCGTACATGGAGCCAATAACGGACAACTTGCGCATTGAAGTGGATTGGATTTATACTGACTTCTGCCTTCTTTCGATGTCGTTGACTGAAGACCTCGCAGGAGCTTAGCGGAGACTTACGCCATGCCCGCGAAAAGCGCCCACCGTAGCAGAAATCAACGGGTTCATATAGATACTTAAGAAAATTCCAATTTGCGTACTAAATGCTCTTCAGGCACCATTTGGTCCATTGTCAGCATTTCTTATTGATATCGTTCATTATTACTATTGTTCGTCATCCTATCCATCACCACAATCATATATAACGACACTAGTTGATTGGAGCGCAGGCGGCGACTTCTACGGGAATCGCAGGAGCGAGAAGGCCCCGCAGGAGCCAGCGACGAGGAGACTTACGCCAT
>NZ_JBMGUV010000053.1:0-23603 GCF_049058285.1 Lysinibacillus sp. UGB7 | reverse complement strand
AAGCTAACGATAGTGCTTCTTTTTCAAATAACCTTCTTAATTCTTTTGTAAACAGAGAATCCGCTTTTTTAATTTTTTTGATTTGTAAGCCACGTTGTTAATTCCTCAACCTGAGCTAATACAGCAGTCGGATCGTAGTACCAAGAACGCTCTTCCGGCCAAACATAAAGACGATCGTTCTTTACAGCAGGCAAGGTTCCCCATAGTGGATCCGCTTTGAAATCTTCAACCGTTCGACTGTCTGAAGTCATAATAATATAATCACCAGCATAGTTTGCCAACACTTCTTCTGAAAGTTCGGCCCATTGTTTCTCCATAATTTCATTTGCTATATTTGCAGGGGGCTTGCGTCCAAGTGCTTGATAAATAGGCTGTCCACCACGACCGAAATTATCACCATATACATAAGTCTCCTTATCAGTGTATTCCATGATAGAGAAGCTTAACCCTTCATCAAGAACTGCATCAACCTTTGCTTTAGCATCTGCAATCTTTTGATCGTAATGATCTAACCATGCTTCAGCTTCTTTTTCTTTTCCAAGTAATTGACCGAAATAAGTCAGTTCTTCATGAGCATTTTTTAGTTCACCATATGGAACAACAACTGTAGGCGCTATTTTACTTAACGCCTCATAGTTATCTCCATTCCCAGTTATGATTAAATCTGGGCCAAGCGCCAGAATACTTTCAGTAGATGGCGCTCCGTAATCACCTATGTCAGAAATCCCAGTTAGCGCATCTTTGAAATAATAATTTTTAAGCGTTAATCCAGGCGCTCCTACTGGAACTATGTCTAATGCGATTAGACTACCTATGTATTCCACGGCTACAATGCGCTTTGGGTGAATAGGGATTGTAACCTCTCCATTTACTGTTGTAATCGTTTTTGTCACGGCAGTTTCTTCTGTTTCTTCACTTGCTTTAGGTTTCGCCGTATTATTTGTTTCTCCGCATGCCGTTAACATTAATAACAAGTAAAGAAATAACGGAACGATGAACTTCCTATATTGAGATTGTTGTAAGCGCAATTTAAACCCTCCATATCTAACTATTGATAACGATTCTCATTTGTTATTGTAAATGGGTGAGTAAATATTGTCTATGCACTGAAATGATCTATAACCTTTCATTATTATGATGTTAACACCTTCATTAATTCACGTAGCTGCGCTTTCGTGGATAACGGATCATATCCATAAAATATATTTGGTTGGTCAATCACATATACTCGCTTCTGCTTGACAGCCTCCATCTTAAGCCAAGACTCTGATTGAAACAGATGACTCACACGCTTCTGGCCCGCTTTATTCGATGGAAGTGCAGTGATAAAAATATGATCTGCGGGGTAATCAGCAATAGCTTCAATATCTTTCTCGAAATACCCATTTTTTTCTATATTTTGATTGAACATAGAGAGAGGTCGGTGAAACCCCATATCTTCATACAAGATTTGGCTTCCTCTCCCATAGCTACTATTAATACAGTAAGCAGCGTCTGCACCGATTTCCCACACAATGGCTGTCCCCCTTATACCTAGTCCATAATCGAGTTGCTCGTTACAAATTGAAACCAATTTATCATATTGGCTAAACCAAGCCTCCACTTGTTCCTGTTTATCTACAATATCCGCAATAAGGCGAAACTGCTCTCGCCAACTTATATGCATAAAAGGAATTTCAAGTACAGGAGCCACTGAAAGTAAAGACTTATTGTCCTTCGCTGTATTATAGTTAATTATTAAATCAGGTTGAGTAGCAGCTATGTTTTTATAAGTGGACATCCTATTTTGTTCATGATTATTCAGCTTATATACCGAACTCACTTGCTTCATATCTTCTAACCACTCAGAATACACGCCCAATTCAGGGGTAATGCCAAGAGCTAGCAGACACGCTGTATGGTTCGTGTTGAGCGAAACCACACGCTTCTGCTTGTTATAATAAGCAGTTGGAGAAATCCCTACCAACTGCTTAAATTTGCGGCTTAAATATGTACCTTCTTTGTAGCCAACCTCCTGTGCAAGATTATCTAGTTTTGGCATGTTATATAGCAACTTCTGCTGAGATTCACGAATCCGCAACAAAGTTAGATGTGCACTAAATGTATGACCTGTATGTTTACGAAAGGCACGTGAAAAATGCTCTGGGCTTACTTGTGCTAGCTCAGCCATTTGTTCACGTGTTATATCTTCATAAAAATGCGTATCCATATAACTGAGAATTTGTTCTATCCATGATTCGCTATGTTGAATTCTATCTTCCAGTTCGTTATAAAGCACTTCAAGTAGCTCTAAAAATAATTTTTGAAAATGATAAGGGTTACTGTTCATAGGTTGCTTCGATATTATTTCTAACTCTGAAGTCATATGTATTATCTTGTATGAACAGTTTAAAAGTGGTTTTGAATGTTTCAATATGCTCACTTCAGCTTGGTCATTCGCTACACAGCGGTATTGGATTAACATGCCTTGAAGTCCAGCAGGTGACTGAGCAGTTATATTGAGTTCTTTTGCATTATGCCAAAGCACTGTACTTCCTCGTGACAGCTTATATCGCTCTCCATTTAGAGTAAGTAATCCTTCTCCATCATAAATAACAAAAACACATGGCAACGAGGCGATTTCTTCGGGTCTATTAAGGACTTCTTCTAACCTAATTATTTGAATCGGGAGATACATTGTTTGCGATAAAAGGGCTCCAGCTATTGAAATCTTATTTTCCATCTAAGCCCTCTAAAATCCTTTGATCCCTAACAAGTTTGCTAGGATTGATGCCATATTTATCTTTGAAAGTTTGTGCAAAATAGCTAGGATTAGAGTAACCTACTTCATTAGAGACTTCATTCACATTCATCTTGCCTCCTTGTAATAAGAGAAATGCTTTCTCCAATCGTTTTTCTCGTAAATAGCCAAACACCGTTGCACCATACATCTCCTTGAAGCCCTTTTTTAATTTATAATCGTTTAAAGCAATTAAACGTGATAATTCGATTAACGTTGGTGGCTCCGTCATACATTCAATAATAATTGCTCTTGCTTGTCGGATTTTTTCTACATCACTTTTTGAGAATTCCGATGGCTTGGGGTTATTATTAAATAGAAAAGTTTGAAAGGACAACGCTAATAGCTGTAATGCACTAGATTCTAACGCCAATTTCGTCATATGCCTATCTTTCACTGCATCCAATATCCTCTTTACAATAATAGATGCCGATGGGTCCGTTTTTTCTTGAAATATTCGATACGATTTCTCACCAAGGACATGAGCAAATTCTATTGAATTATCTCTTCTCCCACTCACTTCTTGCATAAAATAGTTGAAAGTTGGAACTGGGATTCCAATGCCTATCATCTGATAAGCTTCATTTTTATGAAATAAAAAGTTTGCTCCCGCCTGCTCTATAAACTGAAGAGAACATGTTCCTGAAGCAATTTCATGGTCAGACCCTGAAATATTAATTCCTCTAGCCCCCTGCATGCAAAAGCTAAGTTCAACCATAGGCTGCATCGTAGTCACATGCATTTGATGATCTCGATAAAAAGAATAATCGGAAATGACCACTTCTAAATCTGAACGTGGGATTAAACGATGTATTGCGCCTTCTCTAATACTTGATTGGAATGTCATGTATTCTGTTGGTGCTTCTAGTTTCTTTGATACTTCCAGTGCATTAAAAAAATGGCTGAAGTTCTGATGAAAGCTAGTTGTCAAAGTATCCGGCACCATCCTTCACGCTCCTTATTGAGAATGATTTTCATTATCTATAAGAAGTATAGCAAATCAAGAATCCTTTTGCTATTAATTCCAGAATTAAGAACAAGGCAGGCAAAAAATAATAATTAGATTGCCGTTAGTACTCTTCTCCCGATTTAAGCACCATCGTAAGGAGTACACATAACAAGAAAATAAAAGCACCAAAGCCATAAGCAGTCACATAACCTCCAGCATATTCAATCAACCACCCTGCAAGTCCAGGACCAATCATTTGACCAACTGCATAAAAGATAGAGATAAAACCAATTGCTGATGCCACATACTTGGGTGACACTTGTTGGCTTGCCTTCATTTGAATCAGCACAAGAACACCGCCAAGCGAAGAACCCCATATAACAGCAGAAACTATAAAACCTATACTATTCGCTAATATAATAGGGAGAAGGTCCCCAATGATTGACAAAAATAACGCTGCGCTTAACGCCTTTTTTACGCCTATTTTATCTGCGATTATGCCCCATAATGGCGCTCCAGCAATCGAGACAATGCCTGCAACAGCATAGATAGAACCCGCCACTGTATTAGATATTCCTACGTCCCTCATAAAGCTTGTTTGATACAGATTTGGAATGAGATAAACAAGACCAACAGCAAAATATAACCCTGCAATGAAGTACAGCTCCCTAGTGCGCCAAACTGTTGTTTTTTCCTGAAAATTATCTTTTTCGGTTGTTACATGAGGTGCTTTTAAAACAAATGTTGCAAGTAACACCACTAACATTGTTATGACTGCAAATACTAGCCATGGGCCTCGCCAACCAAGCTGTGGCAATTGCTGTAACATGAACGGCACAAGTAACCCAGATAATAACATCCCAATACCTGCCCCACTCATCAGCAGCCCCATCACTGTCCCTCTCTTCTTTGGGAACAGACCAACCGCTATTGATAGAAGAGGTGTATAAACAAGTGCACTACCAGCGCCGACTAACAACAAAGTTATAGCCGCCCACCAAAAATTTGGTACGAAGACAAGGCCACATAAACCTACAACCACAAGCCCGCCTCCTATTAGCAGTACACTTTTCGCACCTAAACGCAACGTCAAAAAACCAGACATGCCTACTGTCAGCAAATAACCTAAAAATAACATTGTTCCTAAGAATCCTGACTGTGCTGTAGACAATGCCAGCCCTTCCTGCATAAAAGGTAATATAATTCCATAGGCCATTCTGGCAAAACCAGTTGTTGTAACGATTAAGAGTATTCCTATCAGAACGAACACCCAAAAGTTTTGCTTGTCTGTCTTTAAATGACTATCCATTCTAACTCCCTCCTACCACTCTTTCTACAAATAACGATAATTACTACTAAAAACATTGTTATCGTAACCCTTTACAAGGTAGCTCTCTACCAATAGACGGATAACTATAGTGGTTTTACGGATTTTAAAAATTAAAGTAATCTACTTAGCAGCAAAAAAATCTCCCCTGCCGGTAGTAGACATTGAGAGATTATGCAAAGACTTTTTCTATTTGTAAGTTAATATGAATTTAATTTTATAAATAGTTTTTCTATAAAGAAGCACGAATATTTTTGGAGCGGAAGGCGGCGACGCCAGCGGGAAAAGCAAGCGAACCGAGATCCTGGACTGCGCTTTTATGGGAACGAAGGCTAAAAGCGTCACGTCCTGTGACAACGCCTTCGTGACCAACATCCTGTTGCCCCGAAAAGGCTCGGTGCTTGCCCATAGAAAGCGTCTGCCTGTAGCGGTAGATAGCTTTGTGATAGGAACAATTACGCCTTTATTGATATGAAAGTGCATTATGAAATTGATTCACTATAAATAAACGTATTATTTTTCCCTTTCCAGTAAACTATCCACAATAAATTCAAGCTGTTTATCTAAGGAAATAGGGTCACTGAAAAAAGAATCATATTCATCCATGATGTATACACGTTTATTTTTTATAGCCGGAAGATCCCTCCATAAAATGCTGGACGTTGTTTTTTCAAAATCGGCGTTATCTTCAACAAATATATAATCTCCAGCAAACTCTGGGAGTTTTTCTAAAGAAAAAGAAACCCATCCACTCTTTAAATCGATTGCTTCTTGTTGAATTAGATTAGGCGCTTTTAATCCAAACTCTCCATACATGATTTCTCCGCCTCTTCCAAATTTATCACCATATGCATATATTTCTTTTTCGCCCACACCGAGAATTGCTATTGTTTTATTACCTACCTTCTCTTGAATAAGTGGTTTGTATTCAGCAATTTTTCTATCCCAATTAGCAATCCATTCTTCTGCAACGTCTTCTTTCCCAAATATTTTTCCAAATTCAAGGAATTGTTCTTTGAAATCCTTTTCTTTAGGCTTAATGGCAATGGTTGGGGCAATTTTTTGTAGGTTTTCAATATTTTCAGAGGACGTTTTTGTAATGATTAAATCTGGCTTCAATTCTAGAATTTTTTCTAGTGATTCATCATCTCCAATATTCTCGACACCATCCACCAATCCATCAAAATATCGATTTCTTAAGCCAAATTGAGACATTCCAACAGGTTTTATGCCAAGTGCTAGTAGGTAACCAGCGTAACTTTCTGCTGTTATAACAATCCTTTGTGGATTTTCTGGGATTTCAACTTCACCATTACTGGTTGTTACAGTTTTAGTTCTCAGTTGAACTTCTTGTGACTGCGTGATTGATGTATTAGTGCTTCCGTTTGTTGAACTATTATCTATTGCTCCCCCACCACACGCACTCAATAACAACGTAAAGCATAAAAATAAAGATGCTAACATGGGGGTTTTAGTAGGTTTTACCATTAGTAAATCTCCTTTTTTAGTATATTGATAATGATTATCACCAATATACCGTTGAGATTGTGGTCCAACAATGGATAATTCCATGACGTTATATGGATAATCTTGTGCTGTTCTCTGACTTAAAGCTATTTTTCTGTATTTTGCAGGTGAAACATCCTTATATTTTTTAAAAAGGCGGCTAAAGTAATACGAGTCTTTATATCCTACACTTTCAGCAATCTCACGGACTGTCGCATCGGTTTCTATTAACATCATTTCTGCCTTTTCAATCCTTATAAGAATTAAATACTCAATCGGGCTATATCCTGTCTTTTTTTTAAATAAAGAAGATAAATGAGGCACACTGTAATTCAAATTTTCTGCAAGGGATTCTAACATGATGGACTCAGCATAATGCTCTTGAATATAGACAATGACTTGGTCGGCAAGTTCTGGTTGCTTCACCTCAACCCCCTGAACGTGGAGCTGTTCCAAAACACTATACGTAAATTGATAGAATAGTGCCTTCACATGGAATCGACCAATCGGCTCTGGTTGTTGCCATCTTTGATTCATCAATTTTACTTGATAAAAAAGGGAACTAGGAAAATTCGGCAAAAAACTGAATTGCACTTGAAACGGATTGCTCTTTTCCAGCTTCTCTATGATGGACTTTGCACAAGGTAGTGGAATTGTAGCTCGATAAAATATCATATAAAACTCAAATTCTGCTTCTGTTAAGGTTAGGCTCAGTTGAATCCCTTTGCCACTATGTATCACTTGAAATTGTTTAAAAAGATATTCGATGTTATTCAGTTTCACAGTAGCACTGCCTCTTGTTGCAAAAAGAAACACACTAGCAGGCAACTTATATGCATGCAAAGATTCATCCTTATTCATTTTCTTATGACGTACATCCAACACTTTAATAGAAGCCTGATTCCACAGAAAAATATGATGATTAATGTCCATTGCAGTCACTCATTTCTTTTGTTTACAATTACTATCATAAACTATTATAAATGATAATGATAATTGTTATCAATTAAGTATATGATTTTTCTATTTTAGGCGGGAAGTCCATTGTTAATGTTGTTCGTCTACCTTTTCGTTTTGTATAAAAATCAATAAGACTACTTCATTTTCTCCATTGTGTAAATGAATAGGATACATTATTCTAGCTTATATCGATAATGATAATCATTATCTATTACATATTTTTTAATACGGAGGAACTCACATGAAAAAGCTAAATCGATATATGCTCATTTGTAGCGTACTATTAATATTTGGGGTATTGCTAACTGCTTGTAGCTCAAAGAACGATGCAACAGATAAGGAAGATACCTCAGTGGAAGAAGCGAAGGTACGTGTTTATAAAGACACTGTAGGCCATGAGGTTGAAATTCCTGTTTCACCGGAAAGAGTGATTTATCATGGCGAAGGATATGGCGATCTACTTGCTTTAGATGTAAAAACTGTTGGTGCCGGCTTCGCATGGATTACGAATTATGCATGGGCAGATCGTGTACAAAATGTTGAGGATGTAGGCTTCCCTATTAATGTGGAAAAAACATTAGCTTTAAAGCCTGACCTTATTATTATTGCAACTACTGATGAAAAAACGTACACACAACTTTCTAAAATTGCTCCAACTATAGTGATTGATACATTCGCTCCTTTAGAAAAACGTTTATCCGTGCTTGGCGATATATTTGGAAAGAAACAGCAAGCAACAGAATGGTTAAACAACTATAATGCAAAAGCTGAAAAAATGTGGAAATCACTTGTTGATGACGGCACTCTCCAACCCAATGAAACAGCTTCAGTCTTGACTTATTATCCTGGAGATCGTTTATTTGTCATGGCTCGTGCTGGACTATCACAAGTACTTTACGAATCGAACGGTGGCTTTAAACCAGGTAAAAATATTCAACAAATTCTTGATGAAGAGAAAGGCTTTGTTGAAATTTCTACAGAACTTCTCCCTGAGTATGCAGGAGATCGAATCTTCATACTTACTCCAGTAGATGATGAAGCGAAACAGTCGACTAATGATATGATGGAAAGTCAAATATGGAAAAACTTACCCGCTGTAAAAAATGGTCATGTATACACGATTGATATTCAAAAAAGTGATAGTGATGCTTCTTCAAGAGATTGGTTACTAGAAGAAATCCCTACTATGTTAAAAAAATAAAAAATTTGTAAAGAGGCATTTCACCTATAGTTGAAATGCCTCTTTATATTTTATACAATACTATTAATTGATAATCATTTTCATTTGCAAAAGGAGTGTGACAAAGTTGGAAAATAAGAAGTCGCTTTCTTGTGAAACAGCATTGCTTTTTCATCTATCCGACATTGACTATATTACTCGCTCCACACAACGGAGCTGCCAACAAATATTGGTTAAGCAGCATACGTTCATTATTTTTATTACTGGCAGTGGAACGCTAACTATTGATGATACTCCTTACGTTGTTGCACAGGGCAAAATTTTTCTCCTTCCGCCTGATTCCGTCATGGATTTTTCAGATATAGAGAAATATAATTATAGTTTTTATAAGATGTCATTTACGACCATACAATTACAACAACAAATACCTACTACATACAAAGAAAGTTTATTTTCTGATCAGATTGAGTATACAATCTACCCTTACGCTCGCTTAATTCGACTGGCGGAGGAGCTTTACAAAACGCAGCTACATCAAAATCCAATCAAACAACAAAGTCTTTTATACGAATTACTGAGTGTTTTGTTTGAGTATCAGCTTCAAAAAAATCAGACATTCGATGCTTCAAGAGCTGTTGAGCAAACAATTGACTATCTACATAAGCACTACCAAGAGCCACTAACTGTTAAACAATTAGCAAGTTTAGCTCACGTTGCTCAATGGCAGTACAGTACAATCTTTCAAACATTAACAGGTAAAAAACCGCTTGATTATTTAACTGAATTACGATTAGAGCATGCACAAGTACTGCTTCAACAAACCAATGAACCGTTAAAGGATATTGCGCAGCTAGTGGGCTTTAATGATGAATATTATTTTAATCGACGCTTTAAGCAAATTATTGGTATGCCCCCAAAGCAGTTTGCTCGTAAGCAAAAGCAAAAGGTTGTTGTAAAGGACTGGACCGGTCATGAAGTTGAAATCCCTTCGTCTCCTAGCCGAGTTATTTATCATGGTGAGACATTTGGAGATATGCTCATTTTTGATATACAACCGATTGGCGGAGATAAAAACGCTATTAATAAATCGTTCTATAAAAATCGGGTCCCACTTGTTCAAGATGTAAACTTTCCAATCGATTTCGAAAAATCTTCTGAACTAAATCCAGATTTAATTATCTTTACGAATGCTGACGAACAGCAGTATCGAGTATTATCAGAAATTGCCCCTACCGTTACACATAATTCATGGGGAACACTTGAAGAGCGTATCTCCCTATTAGGTCAATGGCTTGGCAAGAAATCAGAGGCCGAAGATTGGCTGATTCGTTTTAAGAAAAAGGAAGATATGATGTGGCAGCAGCTGCAAATCACTCTTGAACCTGATGAAACGGCCTCTGTTTTTATTTTCGACAGAGGGAAACGCCTTTTTGTGATGGGATGCACGGGTCTATCAACTGCTCTTTATCATCCATACGGTTTTCAACCAAACGAATTAATTAAAAATTTAATTCAATCAGGCGAGGGCTATGAAGAAATACCATTAGATTTACTAGCTGCATACGCAGGTGATCGAATCTTTATGCTACTGACAGACAATTTAGAATCAAGACTAGCTACAGAGGCGCTCATAAACAGCTCCCTATGGAAAAGCCTGCCTGCAGTTAAGAAAGGTAATTTCTATTTAGTAGACGCGAGGAAATGGAATTATAGCGATGCCTATACAAGGGAAAAGCTACTTGGGGCATTGCCTCGATTGATTGGAACTTAAAAATTACTCAATTAATTTCGGTGATTATACAATATTTTACTGTTTTTAGATTTTTGGTTGAGAGGTTGATTCACATTGAATAAGAAAAAAACTCATAGTACTAAAAGCTGTGACAATGCTCGTATGTCACTAAACGATGTTCGAAATTATATGGCAAACCATTTTGATCAGCCATTATCTATTGATTATCTAGCATTGATAACCGGATTGAGCCCAAACTATTTTGGCGAAGCGTTTAAGAAAGCTTATGGACAAAGTGCTACTGATTATTTAACAGAACTCCGTATCGGACAAGCGAAACAGTTGCTTCGTGATACGGATTTTTTGTTACGAGACATTGCACAAAAAGTCGGCTATAACGACGAGTTTTATTTCAGTCGAAAATTTAAGAAAGAAGTAGGTGTTTCCCCATCCTTTTATAGTAAGGCTTCCCGAAAGCGAATTTCTACCTTTTCCGTGTCAGCCACCGGTAACTTACTAGCACTTGGAGTTATACCAGTGGCAGCACCACTCAATGCTAAATGGAGTCCCTATTACTACTACTATTACCACTCTGAAATTAGCATTCACCTAAATATTTTTGATGCTGAATCGGAGGATAACTTTAAAAAGCTCTTGTCTGCGAAACCTGATATTGTTATTGTTCATGAAAAAACTTCTATAGATATGGTCAATTGGCTTGAAACGGCGGGTATCCAGATAATCAGTATAGGTAATGGAGATTGGAAAACACAGCTTAGAGAAATAGCTTTGGAAGTAAAGAAACAAAGCCAATGTGAAAACTTGATTCAATCTTACGAACAAAAAGCATTGCAAGCAAAAAAGGAGATTAAACAACATGTTGGAGAAGATATTTTTGTTGTTCTAAGATTATCCGGAGATAAATTATTTTTATATAGCAATAACGGCATCCGAGATGTTATTTCTCAGGATTTACAGCTTACTATCATCGACGTACAGAAGGAACCCTGTAATGAGCAAATTTCGATTGATCAGCTACTAGAGTTGAATCCTGAACGTTTACTAATACTCCTTTGCCCAGACACCGATACTCGGCTTTATTGGCTTTCGCTACAGCATCTTATTCACTGGAAAAAACTGAAGGCAGTAAAAAATGGTCATATTTATCTCATACCGTCTAATCCTTGGTTCGAGTATTCAGCCATTGCCATTAATCGGATGCTAGACGAAATGCTGTTGATGCTAACCGGAAAAAATCCAAATCCCTTCCCTGTTCCCGTCCATGGAGTCTTATCTGACACTGAATTATAATTCTATATGAGAATCATTATCAGTGAAGGGAGTTTAATTATTTATGAAGCAAATTTTAAGCAATAAATATAAGGCTATTTTTAGAGGTGTCTGTACTCTAGCAACCCTGTTACTTGCAATCGTATTCCTTACTGCCTGCAACTCTAAAACGGTTGCTAAGGAAGATACCGCCAACTCAACGGAAGCATCACTAGATACCGATGCCGAAGAAAAAGATGTTTATCCAATGACTGTTACAGACGAGCTTGAGAACGAGATAACACTCACAACAAAACCAACAAAAATCTTCGCCCCAGTGATGGAGGATTCCTTGCTTGCTATTGGAATTAAGCCAATTGTACAATGGTCGAACGGTGTTAAACCGCAACTCTATTTACAAGATCAGCTAAGTGATGTACCAGAGATTAGCTTTGCTAGCGGTCCCCCTTCGGCAGAAGCAGTTATGTCTTACAAGCCAGATCTTATTCTATTACACAACTCTCATTATGCTGACAGCGGTGTCTATGAAAAATATGCAAAAATTGCTCCAACTTATGTGTTCAAAAACGCACCTAGTGATTTATACAATTCTATTAAAGTTTTGGGCCAACTAGTAAATGAACCAGAAAGAGCTGAACAAGCTCTACAGCGTTATCAGGAAAAGGTCCATGCTGCGAAGACAAAGCTTACTTCTGTTATGGAAGGAAAAAAAGTAGCGTTAATTCGATTTAATGCAAAAGGTATGTTTTTTATGAGTGATGACTACTTTGGAGGCTATGTTCTCACGAATGAATTAGGATTTGAACAAAGTAACTTAGTAAAGAATGGGGCCTTTGAAGTATCGTTAGAAATATTGCCTGAATTGGACGCAGATTATATTTTCCTCATTAACGACGGTAATCTAGGTGATGACTTTTTAAAAGAATTAAAGGAAAGTAGTATTTGGCAAAGTACAGCTGCAGTCAAAAACGGTCAAGTTTACGAAGCTTCAGGTGATCACTGGCTTAACGGAGGTGTTCACGCCCATGGGAAAGTATTAGAAGAAGTAGTGGGGTTCCTAGCGCAATGAGTAAATTGACAAAAGTACCTTATATGCCAGAGAGATATTTTGAATACCATATGACGTCTAGTAGACAACTTGACTACAGAATTTTGATTGCGTCTCCATTGGACGAGCCCCCTCCAAATGGCTATGCGGTTATTTATGCCTTAGACGGAGATGCCCTTTTTCAAACGCTTGCAGAAGCAGTCAAACTACAGACACGAAAACCAAAGGGCTTTGATCCGATTCTAGTCATAGGTATCGGCTATCCATCACGGGAACCCTTTGATATGGAACGACGATGCTGTGATTTCACAATGCCGGTAAGTGAAGCCAGTCTACCATCTCGTCCAATAGGCAAACCATGGCCTACTAGTGGAAAAGCTGAGGACTTTCTGAACTTTATTGAACAGGAATTGAAGCCTGCAATTGCCAAAGAATGGCCGATTAATGCTGGTAAGCAAGCTATTGTTGGTCATTCACTAGGTGGGCTTTTCACATTGCATACACTGTTTGCAAGACCTCACTTATTTACCCACTATGTAGCCGGTAGCCCATCTGTTTGGTGGGGAGACAATGAGATACTAAAAGAATTAGACATGTTTAAGGAAACATGGAAAAGTGAGTATCCACTCAATCTGCTGTTAACGATCGGTGCGGAAGAGCTACCAGATATGCTAGATGGAGCAGACCAGGTTTTTGAGCGAATGAAGGGGCAGGCAGACGACAACATTCACACGTACTATGTGAAATTTGCTGAAGAAGAGCATGTTAGTGTGCTCCCTGCCATGCTTAGTAGGCTTCCTGGATTTTTAAATTCCTAATGACAGGACAAAACCCAAGTGGCGTTACCGCCACCCGGGTTTTTTTATGCATCAAAATGTTGGAAATAGCGTATGACTAACGCTATTTCACTAACATATTCGGAAATTCCTCCAACAACATTTTACTCGTTGTCATATCATCATAATTCCATTTATCCTCAATAAAATATATTTTATTGTTTTTTACGGCAGGCAAAGAGTTCCACAAAGGCTTTTGTTGTAATTCTTCAAAAGCTTTTTGCGCCTCTTTATCCGCAGAAAGTAATACAAATAAATAATCACCAACAAGCGTATCATGCATGGATTCTTCAGAAATTTGAATATACGGCCCGCTATTCGGCTGTAACGCTTGTACCTTTTCATCCATAGCAAAACCTTCAGGTTGATACAGTAAATCAGCTACCCCTCCTGTTTTCATGACATACATATTTTTATTCCAAAAATATTGAAGTACCACAGCAGTTTCGCCTTCAGCCACTGTACCATCTGTACGAAGCTTCTGCCACATAGCTTCTGCATCTTCTTCATACTTCTTCAGTTGTTGCTCTCCTTCTGCATTTTTACCAACAATATCAGCAATAATAGGGAAACGTTCTTTTACTGGGAGCATACCATCGAAAACAACAGTTGGTGCGATTTTAGAGGCTTCTTCAACTTCCTTATCCATAATGTATGACAGCATAATTATATCTGGCTTTAACGACAGCACCTTCTCCAAATTGGTTGGAAGCCAATATCAGTTGCACTAATTTTCCCCTTATTTTCTAATACACCACTATCGATAAAACGGCGGTCCACCCCAACTGGCTCTATGCCTAATGCAAGTAAATCACCAATGACATTGCCCTGAAGCACAATTCTTTCCGGCTTTGTTGGAATTTCCACTTCAGTTCCTCGACTATCTTTATAAACTCTTGTCTCAGAAGAGCCAGCCGCCTGCTTTTCTAAAACAGTTTGATTTTGCCCTGTCGTTTCATTATTCAAATTTGCAGTGCCTCCTGAACAAGCACTTAGCAATAATGTCATGCAAAGTAGCGCCATTGCTGTGAATGATGCTTTTGAACCTCTATGCATATGTAAATCTTCCTCTCTATTATATTGATAATGATTATCACTATTAATATATCGCCAAATTTGACGCCAAACAATGGACGAACCAATGGCATTTTGAGGACTATCTACTTCTTTCAGCCGGCTTACTTCACGTTTTCTAAAGCGTAAAGGCGAAACCCCTTTATACTTTTTAAAAAGACGACCAAAATAATAAGGGTCTTTATAGCCAATACTTAAGGCAATTTCCTTTAATGTTGCATCTGTCTCTACCAATAATTTTGCTGCTATATCAAGTCGAGTTCTGATTAAATAATCAATTACACTGTATCCTGTTTTCTTTTTGAATAATGAAGATACATGAGGAACACTGTAATTCAAGCTTGCCGAAATAGACTCCAATGTAATCGATTGCGCATAATGTTCTTGAATGTACATGACAATATGCGCTACAAGATCAGGCTCTATGATGTCGATTTCTTGTCTATGGAGCTGCCGTAATGTACTGTGAATAAATTGATAAAACAATGCTTTAACATAGAAACGATCCAAGGCATCTGCCCGCTTCCATTCCTGCTCCATTAACTTAATCTTATGGAAAAGAGCAATTGGATAATTTGGTACAAAACTATATTGTAAATGAAATGGATTACTCTTTTTCAGTAGACGCAATATCTCTTGATGACTAGAACTTGGAATCGATGCTTTATAGAAAATTAAATAATATTCCAGTTCATTCTCTGTAAGTGTTATATCTAAAATAGTCCCTTTTCCACTATGTATGACCTGAAACTGTTGAATGATATATTCAATATTATCAAGCTGAACTTGTGCTTGACCACGCGAGATAAAAATAAAACCATTAGAGGGCATTTTGTAATTGCGTAAATCCTCTCCCCATCTCAATATCTTACGGCGTACATCTAACACTTTTATTGAGGCATTATCCCAAAGTAAAATATGGTCTTTTCCATTCATTATAATAAATCCCCCCTTTCCATCATTATAATTGATAATTATTATCAATTAAACTTAAAGTATGTAGAAGGACGTAGGTTGATTCTAATAAAATTAATGAAGTCAAATTACAAGTTGAGCGTCTTTTTATATTTATGTGAGTATTATAAAATATAGCAAAAACACTAGCTTTCAAATATAGCTAGTGTTTCGCTTTTTAGACTTATTGAGTTCTTGGTTTAATCAATACGTAGTTTGGAGCTGTTGGAGCTGTTGACTCTTTAGCATAAACAATGTTGCCATACTTATCTTTTGTAAATAAGTATATACGTTGGTCTTTTTGGAAAATATTTGTTGAATTTGGATCACTTCCTGTTTGAATAGCAGGGAACGTTTTAGCAGAACTTGCATCATTAGGTGCTTTTATTATTCCTTTACCATAAGAAACAATTGCTCCACCAGGAATATATGTGAAATTATTACTATCTGCTCTTGTTATTACTTCTTGAACATCATTTAATGTTAATTCATATCCATCTGAAAGTACAGCATAGTAATAATGTTGATCCCATGTAATATCAGCATTTAAGTTTGCTACGACTTGAACTTCCTTCGAAATATTTACATTACTTGGGAACTGAGCATCTGGTAATAATGTTGCCGAAGTAATTGTATTTACTTTCGTTGGATATTTGTACTCTGCTGTAGTCTTGCTGAATGTCCAGCCTCCCTTATCTTTAACCGTTGCATTTACGGTTAAGTCGAAGCTTTGAGTTATTTCATCGGCAAATTTGATAATCATCTTCCGTGGTTCCCAATCTTTTTTAGCTGCAGTATCTTCCCACTCCCACGATGTATATGATGGTGAAATAGCTGTAGTTTTCCCATTCTCAACTAATTTGAAATCTGTACTTGTTAAATTAATAGCCTCTGAGAATGTTACTTCAAATGTTTTACCATCGATGCGTTTATAAATTGGGTCTTCTACTTTTGGTGGTGTCCCATCCGAGAAGAACGTATATTTCATAATACCTTTGCCATCACCACTAGGGGTTAGACTTATTGGTTTGGTTTGTTTTTCATCAAATGTGTAAACTTTCGATTCTGTACCCACCTGCAGCATTGTTGCGTTATTATATCGGTCTTTTACAGCAACATAAAGCTCGTAATTTTGGTGTTGTGATAGAGAAAAGTTAATTTCATTTGTATCTTTTCGCATAGTGCTAGCCTTTCCACTAGCGATTACTTCTTCAGCATTTGTAGGAACGGGTATTGTTGTATCGTCAGATTTTCTTAAGATATAGTGATACGTTCCCTCTTCATCTGAAAGGAATTTAAAAGTAGCTTTCGTGTCATCCTCCGCTATTTTTATAGAAGTATTTTCTATTTTCGGTGATGTTCGGTCATCAATAACATGTTTTGTTTGAATGTCAGATACGTTCCCTGAACGATCGCGTAACACCATATAAATTGAATAGCTCTTAAATGGATCTAAAGGGGGTGTTGTATTTGGTAATGGGATTGGTTTCTTTTGTTTTCCTAATTGCGCTGGTTGATTGCCCCCACTACCAACAATAGCCACATCTGCAGTAGCTACTTTAAATGTTGTTGCATTTGTTTGAACAGCTTCAATTAGACGCAGGCGATCATCACGTGTTAGCTCTAAGCCTGACTCCATAATTAAATAATGATATGTACCTGCTTTTGTAGCATTAAACTCTACAATTGTTTGATCTTTTTCCGCATTAATGGCAGGTTCACCGATAATTGTTAAATATGGCCACTCGCCATCTTTATGAATATATTCAGCTGTATTTCTTGGAACATTTGTTGGCAGTACATTATTAATGTTTTCAAATTCATTGTCTGCTAAATCTTTAACATTTGGCGAAATTGTTACTACTAAGTTATCCCCATTCACAAAGCCTGTTAGTGAGGGGATTGTGAAAGTTAATCTCTTTTGAGATTTATTATAAATTACTTTTTCAGGACGAATTGGTTTTTGTAAACCTGCATTAATAATACCTGTTCCTGAAAGCTCATAGTTCTCCACATTTTCAGCAGAAACAGGATCTAGTTCTTCATTTACTGTTACATAAAATTCATTTTTAATGTCATCAAGTAAATATAATTCTCCACCTACGACATATGGTGGAATGTTATCTAAAGCACCTGTCTTGAATTCTTTTATAGCCTCTTTTGGAATCGGATCTACCGAGTTATTACCAGAATTGTCCTTCATTACTACATAAAGTTGATAATCTGTTTCAGCCTCTAAGCCTGTTAGAATTTCTGTAATTGCTAGTTCACCTGCAACTGCCTTACCTTTTCCTGATGGGTTGGCAATGATATCTGCGGTTGTCGGATCTGCTGCGGTTGTTTTCTTACGTACATAGTAATAGTAGTCTCCAGGCTCACTTGCGACGAATTTCATTTCAGCCCGTTTACCACCATGAAGAGGTAACACGGTTAAGCTACTCACTTTCGGTGGTGATGCATCCTTCATTTGGAATGCTTGCGATACAATGTCGGAAGCATTTTTCGCACCGTCAACTACCATCACGTAGATGACATATTCTTTTTTCTCGCCTAAATTAGATACTTTAATGCTATTCATGCCATTCACTGCTGCACCTGTTCCACTCGCCACATTCTCAACAGAATGTCGGTTCACCATTTCTCGTTTCGTTGGTGTTTCAGCGCCTTTTTCACGGACAATATAGTAGTACGTACCGACTTCGTTGGAGTGGAAGTCTGCTTGAATTTCACTGCCGTTCAGTACCTTGACACCTGAGATGCTAATAATTGGTTTCGTTTTATCTGACGGTTTTTGATTGTCTATATCGTCCTTATCAATCGGTTTGCCGTCTGGGTCTGTAATACTCCCTACGTTATCTTTGTCTTCTAGGAAGTCATCAAATATATTATTCGGTGATTCGCCCTTCGGAATAATAACTTTGTCAATATACGTATAGTCGCCAATATCAACCCAACCATAGGCATTATCAACGTATAACGTACCTACTCGACCATCTATGTACAGCTCTAAATCCGTAAAGCTATTGTAATTGATCCAGTCGATATTACCATTACCGTATATTGTCAGCTTTGTTTCTGTATCGAGGTTGAGCGTGCCAATATTTCCTTGAATTTCAAATTCACGAACATTCCCGATAATATCTACACGTGGTAATTTCGTATTCGTTTCGATTTTCGTACCACTTTGAGACACGACAAGGCGTGACACCGAGCTATTGTAAAATTCGATGTGCTTTTCAACATTTTTCATCGTCACTTTATCTTTTGACCAGTTGACAAATGGCTTGTCTTTATCAGGGTTCTGATCTGTCCAATTTTGAAGATCTGTTGATGGATTACTATTTGTCGAATTATCCTCTTCTGGTTTTTCAGGGTTAGACCAGTTGATAAATGAGACATTATTGCTTGCCACACGACCAATGGATAATGGCTTATAGCTTGAAACATCTAAATGTAAAGGTGGGCGTACTGTTTCGTTAACAAGCATTGTACCAGTCAATGTTACATTAGAAAATTCAATATAGTTGCCATTAACAACGATTGTCGCACCAAAGGATCCGTTTTCTCCATCTAGCTCTAAGAATCTGGAACTGGTTCCGCTCGCATTTAACGTTAACTTGGATACAGAGTACAGCGTTTTACCTGAGAGGTCCCCCTCAATAAGGGCACCCTTTAGCACGTCTGCATTATACTCGTTAAAAATATGAGAAAGACTTTCTGGCACTGTGTATGGTTCAGCATTTATGTAGATAATGTCGTCTTCAACACCTGTAACTTTGTACGATGTTGCATTACTCTTTTTGTCTTGAGAACGAACAATGAAAGACGCAATTTGTCCTCGAGTTACCGCATTAAATGGAGAGAATGTGACAGGCGTTGTCCCTTCAGTAACCTGTAAATCTACTAAAGTTTGAATATAGGCTGCGTTACTCGTTTGACTATTCACATCTTGGAAACTGTGATTGTAATTAGAAGCCACTTCAAATTTAAAGCCCAGCACTAAAATTTTCGCTAATTGCCCACGCGTTATAACTTCATTTGGCATGAATGTTCCGTTTGAATAGCCAGACATAATTCCTGCATTTTGAAGAGCAGCAACATACTTATAGTATTCGTTACTTTTTGGAACATCTTTAAAGTAAGGGTCTTCGACGTTTCTTACATCTAATTTTAAAACCGTCGCCAGCATTTTAGCAGCTTGGCCTCGCGTTACATTTTGGTTTGGACGAAAAGTTTTGTCTGCAAACCCACTAATGGCGCCCTGAGAGTATAATTTTAAAATATTTTCATAATGGCTAGAATACTGATTAATATCTATAAAGGGTGAAGTAGCAGCTGCTACCTTTTGCGGTGGGGGTATCACAACCGCAATTCCACTTGTAGCAAAAACTGTCGCAATAAGCGCCTTATTTACTTTTTGGATTTTTGTTTTATCCATCTCACTCTTCCTTTCGATTAAAGATTGATGCGTGCAATATTATTTTCATCATACCCTTTATATCGACAGGTTGATAGCGTACCTTCATAGATAATTCTAAAATAATGAGAGGAAAAGCATTGATATTATCCTTAGTGTAAGTAGGTTTTCTCCCACACTGCACTCGAGGAATAAAGCTGTCGATTATAGCCAACAAAAAAAACAGTTTGGACACTGTACGTCACAGCAATCCAAACCGCCTACTAACCAACCACTTATCATTTCCCATATTTCAATTTATTCAATCTGAAGTAAAAAATATAATTTAACCTATATTAAACCGGAAAGAGCTGTCTTGAAATTACTTTTATGTATTATAAAAAGCCAAGAAGCATCGGTGCTCTCTTGGCCTTTACGATATATAGGCATACATCTAGTCGTCCTTGTGTTGTCATAAGGGAAAGGGGGATAACCTTACGTCTTGCCAAGTCGATCGAGAGATGTGTCCCGAGTTTACGTATTATTTGAGCGAAGTTTTTGAGTCATATGGCGAATGACTAAAAATAGCTTGCCCAAATGTCCGTCGCATTAATCATGTACCCCAATAATTACAGATGTAAGCCTGTTTATCTTCATTATTTTATATTTTTTCTTGGTGTACTACTAAGACTCGATTTCGTCCAGTTTGTTTTGCGAGATACAGTGCACTATCTGCAGCCTCGATAAGCCTTTCTGTTGTATTGGCCATTTGTGGATACACGGCAATCCCTGCTGATAACGTCACTGGACGACCACATGGACTAATGGAATTAGCTAAAGTTTCACGTAGTTGCTCAGCAACTTGTACCGCTTCTTCAGATGTTGTATTTGGCAATAGCATAATAAATTCTTCACCACCGTAGCGACAGCAAATATCTCCCTCTCGTGCTACGGCCTTCATATTGTTGGCTAAATACTGGAGTACCTTATCCCCCACAGCATGGCCATACGTATCATTGACACTCTTAAAATAATCCAAATCCAACAAAATAATTGCATGTGGTAATTTTTCTTCCCGCCATTTTGCTAACACGGTATCCATTGTCCGGCGATTCGTGACACCTGTTAAAGGATCAGTCGTGGATTGATCCTTAAAATACGACACTTGTCCCTGTAAAAACGACAAGCTTCGGACAAGCGCACTTTTCAAATAATAGGCTTCAAAATACCAACTGCGAACGGATTTTAACCCTTCTACATTTTTCTTATCCAAGCTCTCCTCTGTTAAGGTCGCTAATTGCTGCAATGGATGTGCAATACGTGCGGCTGCCCAAAGTACAATAATAATAGATACCAACATAAGAGGTAACGCTTTTATTCCTACATCCTGTACACGATCGAATGACGGTTCTAATGCAACATTTAATGGTCGCTGTGAGACGACACCCCACCCTGCTAACGGAACTGTACTATAGCCTGCAAGCATCTTAACGCCTTTTGTATTTACAATTAACCGTGACCCGCTCTTTCCAGCAACAACCGCCTGAACAACTTTATTTTCTATCGCGATATCATTAATGCGACTAGGGTCCTGATGATAAATAACACGACCATCCGCATCCACTACATACACATATGAACCATCATGATAAAAATGCTCCCCAAGGAGGGAATAAAAGACGTTTTGCTCCTTCAAAAAAATTGTCCCAGCTACCATCCCTAAGTATTCATCCGTCTCTGAAAAAATCGGATACGAAATAAAAATGATGAGTCGTCCTGTTAGTCCCTCATAAGGCTTGGACACAAGGGGAATCTTCTTAGATAATGCTTCTTTAGCCCCTACAGAGGTTAACACTTCCCCCTTCACTTCTACAGAGGGAGGAGAAACTGATAACACAAGACCGTCTGCATTGGTTACAAGCACCGAATTGAACATATTATTTTGCATTTTCAGTCGTTCGGTTACTTCATTTAACGCAGTTTCGTCATTCATTTTAGACACGATGGTTCCGGCACTATATCCTAAAATCTGAAATGACTCTTCTAAATAAGAACTAGCAGTTGTCGCTAACTTTTGCGCATATACACGGTTCGTTTCTAGAGAATTTTCCTTTATGGAATCGACATTCATTCGATAGCCGCTCCAAATGCTACCTATACTAGTGAAGAAGAATGCAGCCATCGCCACACCCATAATCAAATGC
The DNA here is from genome assembly GCF_049058285.1 of Lysinibacillus sp. UGB7. NCBI lineage: Bacteria > Bacillati > Bacillota > Bacilli > Caryophanales > Bacillaceae > Lysinibacillus > Lysinibacillus sp. UGB7. Next base: position 1,368 of record NZ_JBMGUV010000053.1, on the reverse strand, counting down.
TTCAATTTTATTTGTCTTGATTTCATTTCTATTCTTTACCCCTATTTATAGTATTTCTTTTCATCGCGACTATCTCTTCACGATAAAAACCAAATATTTTCTCTATTCATCTATTAAAGCACAAAATATTCCCAATTAAGCATACTACCTTGTTTTTTTCAGAAGGGAATATGTCAAAATCGTGTTTTTTCTCAGATAACTCTATAACCAAAGTCATATAGTAGGAGAAATACCAAAATCTTTATATCGTATAACAGGTAGAAATGTAGTAATTTTATATCTATAAAGCTACTCTATTTTCGATACTTTTTTGATATGATTTGTAATTTTACACAAGAGGGTTTGATTTAAATGTTACGTAGAACTGCTCCATTGCTTTTCAGCTTCAGCATGGCTTTTTTGGGGAACGCTTCTCTGATTCAAAAGAAAGCGTCGTCTACAAAATTGGCAGGAAACAAAATTCCGCCTTTTAAGCCTCTACCGCTTGCGTGCTACCAAAGTGAATATGATATGGTGTGGAATCGTTTTTATGATGATGACGCTCAATTTTATCTTGTTGGCACACAACATGATAAAAAGGTTGGTGGCTATGAAACACGCATTGGGTATAACATTTTTGGGATTCAGATTGGTGCTAATCGCACCGCTGTAGAAAAGAAATACGGCTTGCCTCTCACAGCAATTCACCGACATAACACGAGTTATTTGCTTAATTATAATGATCAAGCAGGCAACCTTACCCATGGGACTTATCTAATTAATCAAAACTATGTCACGTTTTTCTATGATTTGCATAAAAACGGTATTGTTCGTTCCGTTACGTGGGTATCCACTACAACTGAAATGTCCAAGCCTGGTTATTATAATTCCCCTTCAGAAGCACTGCGCACAGGACTGGAAGAATTGATGTTTACACTCATTAACCACAATCGTGTAACAGAAGGATTACAGCCCCTTATCTATGAAAAAAATTATAATCATATTGCTCGTCAGCATAGTAGTAATATGATTACACATAATTTCTTTAGTCATGAGGATCACCTAGGAAATCATTCCAATGATCGCCTAGTGGCTGGTGGGGTAAACTTCTATTGGTATGGAGAGAATATTGCTTACGGTCAGTTTAATAGCATCTTTGCCCATGAAGCGTTGATGAATTCAGCAGGACATCGGAGAAATATTTTAAGAAAAGAATTTACACACGTTTTTGTTGGGGTTTCTTTTAAGGATAATGGAGCTCCGTATTACACCATTAATTTCTATTCCGAGTAAAGGTACTATTATCGATTTTTCATAAGCCTATTGTTGTCGTTCATTATTTATGTTTATCCATCACCTCAATCATTTATAGACGTCCACTAGTTGATA